>CAMLLJ010000043.1 GCA_946480845.1 uncultured Gemmatimonadota bacterium | reverse complement strand
TGGACCCGCACCGCCGACCGCCTCACCGGCGACCGCGTCGTCATCGTCCCCCGCACCGAGCTGGTGCACTACGCCGCGACGCTGGCGCCCGACGGCCGGATCATGAGCCTCGAGTTCACCAGCCGCCGGGGCGACGCGCTCGACGGGCCGGCGGCGCGCTCGACCTCCGTCGTGATCGGCGGCGACAGCGCCGACGTGACCATCACCGTGGGCGACAGCACCCGCCGTTACCGCATGGCCGCGCGCCCCGGCGCCGTGCCGATGGTGGGCTCGACCTACGCGCTCTACGAGCAGATGGTGCGCCAGGCGGCGCCGCGCGCGGAGGACAGCCTCGCCGTGGACCTGATCTTCGCCGGCGTGCTCAACGCGCTCCCCGGCTACGTGAAGCGGCTTGGGCGCGACTCGGTCGCCTTCGGCTACTTCGGCAACCCGCTCCTCGCCCGGGTGGACGCGGCCGGCCGCGTGCTCGGCTTCGACGGGTCGCGCACCACGCAGAAGTTCACCATCACCCGCCAGCCCGCGGCGGACGTGCCGGCGCTGGCCCGCGCCTTCGCCGCGCGCGAATCGGCCGCCGGCCCGGCCGGCATGCTCTCCTCGCGCGACACGGTGCACGCCACCGTCGGCGCCGCGGCGATCACCATCGATTACGGCCGCCCCCGCCGCCGCGGCCGGGAGATCTTCGGACGCGTGGTCCCCTTCGGCGAGGTCTGGCGCACCGGCGCCAACGCCGCCACCGGCTTCACCACCGACCGCGACCTCACCATCGGCGGCGTGGCGGTCCCGGCTGGCAGCTACACCCTCTGGACCCTCCCCACGCCGGACGGGGCCGCCCTCATAGTGAACCGCCAGACCGGCCAGTGGGGCACCGACTACCAGGAGGCCGAGGACCTGGTCCGCATCCCCATGCGCCGCCGCGTCCTGGCCGAGCCGGTGGACACCTTCACCATCTCGGTAGCCCCGCCCGGCCTGATGACCTTTCAATGGGACCGCACGGCCTGGGATATCGAGATCAAGGATTGATAAGGAATTTTTATGTTCGGGCGCGGAGACGCGGAGGCGCGGAGGGCGGAGAACTGCATGGACTTTGTGGGTGTGCTGTTCACCATCAGTTGCTGTTGCTTTTCTCCGTTCTCCGCGTCTCCGCGTCTCCGCGCTCGATCAAGAAAAATTCCATCGTCTTTTCCCCCTAGTCGCCCCGCCCCTCCAGCCCTAATTTCCCCGGATGCCCGCCCCGAGCTTTGCCAACCTCACGGTCCTCTCGCATCCTCTCATACAGCACAAGCTGACGCTGCTCCGGGACCGGGGGACGACCACCCGGGACTTCAAGCAGCTGGTCGGCGAGATCGCGACGCTCATGGCGTACGAGGTCACCAAGGACCTGGCGACCGAGCCCGTCGAGATCGAGACTCCGCTCGAGCGGATGACGGGGCGGCAGGTGTCGGGGAAGAAGCTGACCCTGGTGCCGATCCTCCGGGCCGGGCTGGGGATGGTGGAGGGAGTGGCGCAGCTCATTCCGTCGGCCCGGGTGGGGCACATCGGGCTCTACCGCGACCACGAATCGCTGCAGCCGGTGGACTACTACTTCAAGATCCCCGGCGACGAGGTCGAGCGCGACTTCTTCATCCTCGACCCGATGCTCGCCACCGGCGGGTCGGCGGTCGCCGCGGTGAGCGCGCTCCGGAAGGCCGGCGCGCGGCGCATCCGCTTCCTCTGCATCGTGGCCGCGCCCGAGGGCGTGCGCCGGATGCTGGAGGCGCACCCCGACATCCCGGTCTTTGCCGCGGCGCTCGACCGCGAGCTGAACGACAAGGGCTACATCCTTCCCGGCCTGGGCGACGCGGGCGACCGGCTCTTCGGCACCCGCTGACCGACTGAACGGAGACGACGTGAGCGAGATCCGCCTGACCTTCTGGGGCGCCGCCGGGCGCGTCACCGGCTCGATGCACCTGCTCGAGGCCGCCGGCGCGCGCACGCTGCTCGACGCGGGCCTCTTCCAGGGGCCCCGCAAGGAGTCGGCGGAGCTCAACGAGCACGTGCCGTTCGACCCCCGGCGCATCGATGCGATCGTGGTGAGCCACGCCCACATCGACCACGTGGGCCGGCTCCCGCTGCTCACCAACCGCGGCTTCCACGGCCCCATCGTGGTCACCCCCGCCACCCGCGACCTCTGCGCCGTGATGCTCCCCGACTCGGCGCACATCCAGGAGAAGGATTTCGAGTACCTGGTGAAGCGCGACAAGGCGGCCCCCGAGTCCCAGCCGCTCTACACCATGCGCGACGCGGTGCGCACCCAGGAGCTGATGGTGGGCGTCCCCTACCGGCGCATGCACCACGTCCGCAAGCACCTCACCATCGAGTACACCGACGCCGGCCACATCCTCGGCTCCGCGAGCGTGGACGTGCGGATCAGCGATCCCGCGCCGCACCGCCTCGTCTTCTCGGGCGACATCGGCCGGAGCGGGCTCCCCATCATCCGCAACCCCGATCCGCCGGCCGGGCCCGTGGACACCCTCATCATCGAGTCCACCTACGCCGACCGCGACCACGAGAGCGTCGCCGACGCCGAGGAGCGCCTGGGCGAGGTGGTGCGGCGGGTGGCCTCGCGGGGCGGGAAGGTGCTGGTGCCGTCGTTCGCCGTGGGCCGGACCCAGGAGCTGGTCTACGCACTGAACCAGCTCTTCCAGCTGGGGAAGATTCCGCGCCTCCCGATCTTCATCGACAGCCCGCTCGCCATCGACGCGACGGCCGTCTTCCGCGTGCACCCGGAGATCTTCGACCGCACCGAGCGGCTGATCGACGCCAACGACCCGATCTTCGACTTCTCGCTGGTGCAGTACACCCGCGACGTCGAGGACTCGAAGCGGCTCAACAACCTCCAGGGCCCCGCCATCATCATCGCCGCCTCGGGGATGGCGGAGTCGGGCCGCATCCTGCACCACCTGAAGAACCACGGCGGCGACCACCGCAACTGCATCCTCTTCGTGGGCTACCAGGGCGAGGGAACGCTGGGCCGCCGGATCCAGGAGGGCGCCGAGATGGTGCGCATCTATGGCGAGGAGTCGCGGATCGCGGCCGAGGTCGAGACCATCGGCGGCTACTCGGCGCACGCCGACCGCACCGAGCTGCGTGCCTGGGTCAGGAAGCTGGGCGGGCCGGTGAAGCGCGCCTTCTGCGTGCACGGCGAGGAGGTGGCGCTCGAGGCGATGGCCGCGATCCTCCGGAGCGAGGGGATCCCCGACGTGGTGGTGCCGAAGCACGGAGAGTCGTTCACGCTCTGACGGGGCCCTCGGGACGGGCTATATTTCCGGGGTGTACGCCCCGCTCCGGCGCTTCCTCAAGCTCCTCGGGTTGCTCGGCCTCCTCGCCGCCGTCACCTACACCGTCTGGCTGGTCATGGTGCTCGTGACGAGCCTCCAGGACCAGCGCCGCCAGGTGGACGCCATCGTGGTGCTCGGCGCGGCGCAGTACAACGGCCGGCCCTCGCCGGTGCTGCGCGAGCGGCTCGAGCACGCGAGGCGCCTCTATCAGGACGGCCTGGCGCCCCGCATCATGGTCACCGGCGGCGTCGGCCGCGGGGACACGACCAGCGAGGCGCAGGTGGGCCGCCGCTGGCTCCGCGCGCACGGCGTCCCCGATTCGGCGATCGTGGTCCGCTCGGCCGGCCGCTCCACCTACGCCTCGATGAGCGACGTTGCAGACTGGCTCCTTCCGCGTGGGCTGAAGACCGTCCTCCTGGTGAGCGACCCGTTCCACATGTGCCGGCTCCGCTTCGAGGCCCGGCGTACCGAGCTGGAGGCCTTCACCTCGCCCACGCCGTCGAGCCCCATCTCCGACAACCCCAACCTCGAGCTCCGCTATCTCTTCTGGGAGGGGCTCAAGGCGCCGGTGGCGTGGGTGCGGAGCTGGCGCTGGATGCGCGACGACGACGACCGAAACCGCCCCCTCGCGGGGGTCGTACGGGGGCGCATGTCGTCCCCCGAAACCATCAGCAGAGGTCGGTACCCATGAGGTTCCTGAGGTTCACGGCCGCGCTGGCGCTCGGCGCGGCGCCGCTCGCCGCGCAGGCGCCGGCGTCCGCGGCCCCGGCGGCCGCGCCGCTCCGCGTGCCCTTCGTGATCGACACGCTCGCCAACGGGCTCACCCTGATCGTGCACGAGGACCACTCGGCGCCCATCGTCACCGTCAACACCTGGTACCACGTGGGCTCGGGCGACGAGAAGGTGGGCCGCACCGGCTTCGCGCACCTCTTCGAGCACCTGATGTTCATGGGCTCCGAGCACGCGCCCTATCCCGAGTTCGACCGCCGCCTCGAGGCCGCCGGCGCCAACAACAACGGCTCCACCACCGAGGACCGCACCAACTACTACGAGTCGGGCCCCGCCAACGCGCTGCCGCTCATGCTCTGGCTCGAGGCCGACCGGATGGGCTGGATGCTCCCCACCATGGACTCCGCCAAGGTGGACCTCCAGCGCGACGTGGTGAAGAACGAGCGGCGCCAGCGGGTGGACAACCAGCCCTACGGCCTCGCCAACGAGACCATCATCGCGATGCTCTACCCGAAGGTGCACCCCTACTCGTGGCCCGTGATCGGCTCGATGGCCGACCTCTCGGCGGCGTCGGTCGAGGACGTGAAGGACTTCTTCCGCCGCTACTACGCGCCCAACAACGCCTCGCTGGTGGTGGCCGGCGACGTCAAGGCCGCCGAGGTGAAGGCGCTCGCCGAGAAGTACTTCGGCTCGATCCCGCGGGGGCCGGCCATCGAGCGGAACGAGCCGGCGCCGTTCACGCTGGCGCGCGACACGGCCGCGGTGCTCGAGGACCGGGTGCAGCTGCCCCGCCTCTATTACACCTGGCCCACCATCAAGGGCTGGTCGCCCGACGACGCGGCGCTCAGCATGCTGGCCTACGTGCTCACCGGCGCCAAGAACTCGCGCCTCACCCAGAAGATGGTGTACGACCTGCAGAACGCGAGCGGCGTCGTCGCCTTCCAGGACGGCAAGCGGCTGGGCGGCGACTTCTGGGTCGTCGCCACCGCGCGCCCCGACAAGTCGCTGCCCGAGCTGCAGCGGGTGATCGACGCCGAGCTGGCGCGCCTCGCCGCCGAGGGGCCGACCGAGCGCGAGCTGGAGCAGGCGAAGAACTCCTTCGAGTCGGGCTTCCTCTCCTCGCTCGAGCGCGTGGGCGGGAAGGCCGACCAGCTCAACGGCTACTACTACCAGACCGGCCACCCCGATTCCTTCCAGCGCGACCTCGACCGCTACCGCGCCGTCACGCCCGCCGACGTGCAGCGCGTGGCGAAGCAGTACCTCACGGGCCCGCGAGTGATCCTGTCGATCGTGCCGCAGGGGAAGCGGGAAATGGCGGCGGAGCCGCGGGGAGTGACGCCATGACCATGCGCTCGATGTGTCTCGGGCTTGGGATGACCGGGCTGTTGATGGCCCTTCCGCCCCTCAGCCCTTCCGCCCTTGCCCAGGCGCCGGCCACCGCCGTCGCTCCCGAGACCGGCCCGGCGCCGAAGCTCACCATGCCGGCCGTGCAGACCGCGACGCTGCCCAACGGGCTCCGCATCCAGCTCGTCGAGATGCGCGAGGTGCCGCTGGTGAAGGCCAACCTGGTGATCGAGGGCGGCGGGCGGCTCGACGGGGAGCGGCCCGGGCTCGCGACCTTCACCGCCAACATGCTCGACGAGGGCGCCGGCAGCCGCGACGCCTTTGCCCTGGCGGCGGAGCTCGAGTTCCTCGGCGCCGATCTCGGCACCGGCGCTTCGTGGAACGCGACGGTCGTCAACCTCGGCGCGCCCAAGCGGACCTTTGCCAGGGCGATGGACCTCATGGCCGACGTGGTGCTGCGGCCCACCTTCAGCACGGTGGACGTGAACCGCCAGCGCGACCTCCGCCTCGCGGCGATCCTGCAGCAGCGCGACCAGCCGGGCGCGGTGGCCGCACTGGTCTTCTCCAAGGCCGTCTTCCCCGAGGGCCATCCCTACCACAATCCCCTCGGCGGCGACTCGGCCAGCACGGCCGGGCTCGACTCGGCGATGGTGCGCGGCTACTGGCAGCGCGCCGCCGACCCGCGCCGCGCCACCCTGATCGTGACCGGCGACATCAGCCTCGCCGAGGCGCGCTCGCTGGCCGCGGCGAAGTTCGGGAGCTGGCGCTCGCCCGCGCGGCCGCTGGTGGCCCCCGCGCCCGCCTCGGTGGCGCCGGCGCCGAAGCAGGCGCGGCACATCGTGCTGGTGGACAAGCCGGGTGCCGCGCAGTCGGTGATCTCGATCGGCGCGCCCGGCGTGCCGCGCAGCTCGCCCGACTATGCCGCGATCACCCTGATGAACACCATCCTGGGCGGCTCCTTCTCCTCGCGGCTCAATGACGTGCTGCGCGAGCAGAAGGGCTACACCTACGGCGCCGGCTCGGGCTACAGCTGGCAGCCCGTGCCCGGCGCCTTCCAGGCCGGCGCGCAGGTGCGCACCAACGTCACCGACAGCTCGCTCGCCATCTTCTTCGACGAGTTCCGGCGCATCCGCGACAGCGCGGTCACCGCCGTCGAGCTGGAGCGCGGGCGCGCGTACCTCGCGCTCGGCGCACTCAGCGACTTCGAGACCACCGGCGACGTGGCGGGCCAGCTCGCGGGGCTCAACGTCTTCGGCCTCCCGCTCACGACCATCCCGGCCGACATCGCCGCGATCAACAAGCTCACCGCGGCCGACGTCCAGCGCGTCGCACGGAAGTACATCGACCCCGAGCACCTGACGGTGGTGATCGTGGGCGACATCGCCACCATCCGGCCCGGCATCGAGGCGCTGAACCTGGGGCCGGTCGAGGTGCGGGACTACAACGGGAACGAGGTGATCAGATGACGGCCTGCATGCGGTGGAGCGCGATCGGTCTCGGCGCGGCGGTGCTCTTTACCGCCGTCCCGCCGTTCCGGGGTTCCGCCGAGGCCCAGGAGCTCCGCGTCCCCACCGAGACCTTCACCCTCGACAACGGCCTCAAGGTCGTCGTCCACGAGGACCACTCGGTGCCGGTCGTGGCGGTCAACGTCTGGTACCACGTCGGCTCCGGGCGCGAGGTGCCGGGCCGGAGCGGGTTCGCCCACCTCTTCGAGCACATGCTCTTCCAGGGCTCGGAGAACGTCGGCGACGACGAGCACTTCAAGCTCATCTCCGAGGCGGGCGGCACCCTCAACGGCTCCACCAACGCCGACCGCACCAACTACTTCGAGGCGGTGCCCGCCAACTACCTCGAGATGGTGCTCTGGATGGAGGCCGACCGGATGGGCTTCTTCCTGCCCGCGCTCACGGACGCCAAGCTCGCCAACCAGCGCGACGTGGTGAAGAACGAGCGGCGGCAGAGCTACGAGAACCGGCCCTACGGCATGGCGTTCATCCGCATGGGCGAGCTGCTCTACCCGAAGGACCATCCCTACCACTGGCCCACGATCGGCTACCAGGAGGACCTCACGGCCGCCTCGATGGAGGACGTGAAGAACTTCTTCCGCACCTGGTACGCGCCCAACAACGCGTCCGTGGTGGTCTCGGGCGACGTGAAGCCGGCCGAGGTGCGCCGCCTTGCCCAGAAGTACTTCGGGCCCATCGGGCGCGGGCAGCCGGTGCCGAAGCCGGAGCCGCGGCCCGCGAAGCTCGACGCCGACGTGCGCGAGGTCCTCGAGGACCGGGTGACGCTGGCGCAGCTCTCGATGTCGTGGCCCGCGGTCGAGCGCTGGCATGCCGACGACGCGGCACTCGACCTCTTCGCCAATATCCTGGGCCAGGGGAAGACGTCGCGGCTCTACGAGCGGCTGGTGTACCGGGAGCAGGCGGCGCAGAGTGTCAGCGCCTCGGCCAACAGCCGGGAGCTGGCCGGCGCCGTGCAGGTGACCGTGCAGGCGCGCGAGGGCACCAGTCTCTCGCTCATGGAGCGCGAGGTGTACGAGGAGATCCGCCGCCTCGCCGCCGAGGGACCGACCGCGGCCGAGCTGGCGGCGGCGAAGAACGGCGTGGAGGCGAACTTCGTG
Source organism: uncultured Gemmatimonadota bacterium (assembly GCA_946480845.1). The sequence goes on along the minus strand of CAMLLJ010000043.1, from coordinate 6,522 downwards.
AACTCGCTCGCCTCCACCCTGGGCAAGGCCGACCGGCTCAACTCCTACCTCACCTTCAACGGCAAGGCCGACCTCTTCAACGAGGACCTGGCCCGCTACCGCGCCGTGACCGCGGACGACATCCGTCGCGTGGCGGAGACCTATGTGGTGGACAAGCCGCACGTGGTGCTCTCGGTGGTGCCGACCGGGAAGCCGGAGCTGGCGGCGCAGCCGGGGGAGGTGGTGCCATGAGGCAGCAGATCATGCGGTGGTGCATCATCGCGCTCGGCGCAGGCGTGCTGTTCAGCGCCGTCCCGCCGTTCCGCGGTTCCGCCGAGGCCCAGACGTTCGACCGCTCCCAGCGCCCCGCCCCCGGCCCGACGCCCACCGTCGCCACGCCGGCGGTGACCAAGCGCACCCTCGCCAACGGGCTCCAGGTCTGGACCGTGACCCAGCGCGAGCTGCCGTCGGTGAGTGCGTCGCTGGTGATTCGCGCCGGCGGCGCGCATGACGGCGCAAAAGGGGGCCTCGCGGCGATGACCGCCTCGCTGCTCGACGAGGGCAGCAGCTCGCGGAGCGCGCTCGACTTCGCGCGCGCCGTGGACGCGCTCGGCATCAGTCTCGGCGCCTTCGCCGACGACGAGCGCACCTCGGTCTCGCTCACCACGCTCAAGCGCACGGCGGACTCCGCCTTCGCCCTCATGGGCGAGCTGGTGACCCGGCCCGCCTTCGCCGCCGAGGAGCTGGAGCGCGACCGGAAATCGCGCCTGCAGGCGCTCCGCCAGCAGAAGGACCAGCCGACCGTCATCGCCACGCAGACCTTCGCGCGGAAGGTGTACGGCGACGCGCATCCGTACGGCCGGCCCGGCAACGGAACGCCGGCCACGATCGGCGCCATCACCCGCGAGGACATCGCCGGCTTCTACGGCCGCTTCTACCGGCCCGGCAACGCCATCATGGTGATCGTCGGCGACCTCACCGCCGAGGAGGGGATGCGCTACGCCGAGCGGGCGTTCGGCGGCTGGGAGAAGGGGACGGTGCCGCCGGAAGCGGCGGCCGTGCCCGCGCGGCCCGCGGCGCGTCCGGCGGCCGTGTACCTGGTGGACAAGCCGGGCGCGGCGCAGAGCGAGATCCGCATCGGCCACCCCGGGGCCGCGCGCTCCACTGATCCCGACTTCTACGCGCTCCAGGTGATGAACGTGATCCTCGGCGGGCAGTTCTCCAGCCGGATCAACCTCAACCTGCGCGAGTCGAAGGGCTTCACCTACGGTGCGCGGAGCGCCTGGTCGTTCAACCGGGGCGACGGGCCGTTCGTCGCCAGCGCCGGCGTCTTCACCGCCAAGACCGACAGCTCGCTGGTGGAGTTCCTGCGCGAGCTGAACGACATCCGCTCCACCCGCCCGCCGACGGCCGAGGAGGTCGAGTTCGCCAAGGGCGTGCTCATCCGCGCCTACCCGCGACGGATCGAGACCAACGGCGCGGTGGCGGCGCAGCTCGCCGACCTCGCCTTCTTCGGGCTGCCCGAGTCCGAGCTCTCCACCTACCTCACCCGCATCGCTGCGGTGAAGCCGGCCGACGTGAGCCGGGTGGCGCGGCGCTACCTGCAGCCGGGCCAGTTCACCATCGTCGTGGTGGGCGACCTCGCGCAGATCCGGGCCGGCGTCGAGGCGCTCAAGCTCGGCCCGGTGACGGTGCTCGACGCGGACGGCGTCGCCGTGGCGGAGTAGCGGCGCGGTGGCGCTCGTCTCGGCCGAGCGGCGCTATTCGGGCCGCGTGATCGACCTCGACGTGGACACCGTCCGCTTTCCCGACGGGTCCACGGGGCAGCTCGAGATGATCCGGCACCCGGGCGCGTCGGCGGTGCTCCCCTTCCTCGACGATCCGGGCGCCGCCGACCCGCGGGTCATCATGATCCGCCAGTTCCGCCATGCGGCGGACGGCATCATCTGGGAGATTCCCGCGGGCCGGCTCGACGCCGGGGAGGCGCCGGAGGCCTGCGCCCGGCGCGAGCTCCTGGAGGAAACCGGCTACCGGGCGGGCCGGCTGGAGCCGCTCACCACCATCTTCACCACTCCCGGCTTCACCGACGAGCGCATCCACCTCTTCAGCGCGACGGAGCTCGCGCCGGGCGACCACGCCCGCGAGCCCGACGAGTTCGTGGAAGTGCGCGAGGTGCGCTGGTCGGCGCTGCTCGGCCTGGTGCGCGAGGGCGCCGTCACCGACGCCAAGACGCTCGCGGCAATCCTGTTTGTTCAGGCCTTCGCACGGCGCTAACATTCCCGGATGCCGTCTCGCTCTTCCCGGGACCTTGCCGCAGCATTCAAGCAGGGCCGGTACGACCCCGCCTACTACTTCCACGGTGCCGAGGACGTCCTCAAGGAGGACGCCGTCCGCTACCTGCTGGACAACGCCCTCGACCCCTCCCTCCGCGACTTCAACTTCGACCAGCGCTCGGCCGGCCAGCTCGAGCCCGATGCCGTGGCCGACCTCTGCAACACCCTCCCCATGATGGCCGAGCGGCGCATCGTGCTGGTGCGGGACGTGGAGGCGTGGAAGCGGAAGACCAAGGCGAAGGCGGCGCTGCTCGAGTACCTCAAGGACCCCTCGCCCCAGACCATCGTCATCCTGGTGCAGGGCTCGGCCGAGGCGGCCGAGGACAAGGAGCTGGTGAAGCACGCGGTGAGCGTCGAGTTCAAGCCCTATACCGGCCCTGAAGCGGAGAAGTGGCTCGACCGGGAGGCCCGGAAGCAGGGGATCGTCTTCGGGCCCGGGGCGGCCGAGCATCTGCTCAAGTGCACCGGCACCGACCTCTCGGCGATCCGGCTCGAGCTGGGCAAGTTCGCGGCGCTCCCGGAAGGCACCGTGGTCACCGAGGAGCTGGTGGGCGACCTGGTCGGGGTGCGCCGCGGCGAGACCGCGCTCGACTGGCGCGACGCGCTGATGAACGGCGACGCCGCGCGCGCGGCGACGCTCCTCGAGCCGGTGCTCGCCCAGAGCGGCGTGAGCGGCGTCCGGCTGCTCATGCTGCTGGGCATGACCCTGACGGGGGTCGGCGTGGTGCGCGCGGCGTACGACCGGAAGGCGCGGGGGCAGGCGCTGTCGAAGGCGGCCTGGGACGCGCTCAAGGCCGGGCGGCCGTGGGGCCTCGCCCCCTGGCCCGAGGAATCCGCCAACTGGGTGCGCTGGGCGGAGCGCTGGCCGGCGCCGCGGCTCCGCCGCGCGCTCGAGGCCGCGCTCGCCGCCGACATCGCCCTCAAGAGCACCACGCTCTCGGACGAGCGCGCGGTGCTGGCCGACCTGGTGATGACGCTGACGGTGGGCGAGAGGGCCGCCGCGTGAAGACGCCCTTCGCCCTCTGCCCTCCGGCGTTCGCGCTCGGCTGCCTGCTCCTGGCCGCCGGTGCAGCGGCCCCGCTCCACGCCCAGTCCGACCCGCGCCTCGTCGCCATCGTGCGCGAATCGCAGGAAGGCGCCGGCGACTCGGCGCGCGCGGCGCTCGAGCGGCTGGTCGCGAGCACGCCGGCGGGCGACCCGCTGCTGCCCGAGATGCTCTTCGTCGGCGCCGTCATCGCCCCCACCGCGCAGGAGATGCAGCGGAGCCTGCAGCGGATCACCGTGGAGCACGCGCTCTCCGCCTGGGCCGACGACGCCCTGCTCAAGCTGGCGCAGCTCGAGTACGCGAGCGGCAACCTCACCGGCAGCGCCCGCAGTCTCGAGCGGATCCGGAGCGACTATCCCTCCTCGCCGCTCATCGGGCTGACGGCGTTCTGGGCCGCGCGCACCTATTTCGACATGCGGCAGCAGCAGCAGGCGTGCGACTGGGTGCGGCACGGCCTCGGCCGCGCCCAGGCGGGGAGCGACATCCGCGGCCAGCTCGTCTTCTTCGCCCAGCGCTGCCCCTCGATCCGCGCCGCCGACCTGGCGCCGCCGCCGCCGGCGCCCGGGGAGAAGCCGGTCCCGCCGCGCGACACTGTCCGGCTCGCAGCCGAGCCTGCGGCTCAGCCCGCGGTCGAGCCCGCGGCTCAGCCGGCTGCGCGGGACACCACGACCGCGATCGTCCCATCGCAGACGGCACCGATCAATGTCTCCGCCGATTCTGCCGCTCCCGCAGCTCCCGCCCCCGCCGTTCCGGCTGCTCCGCCGCGCACCGCGCGCCTCTTCCGCATCCAGGTCGTCGCCGCCGGCACCCAGGCGATGGCCGACGACGCCGTGCGCAAGCTCCGCGCGATGAACGTCGAGTCGCGCATCGTGGCCGAGGGTGGCCTCCTCAAGGTGCGCGCCGGCGGCTACGCCACGCGCGCCCAGGCCCAGGCCGCCCTCCCGCGGATCCGCGCCGAGTTCCCCGGCGCCTTCCCGGTCATGGACCCGTGAGCGGGCGCGTGGCCGAGGCGCGGAACGGCGGCGGCACGCCGCTCATGCAGCAGTACCGGGAGATCAAGGCGCGCCACCAGGACGCGATCCTCTTCTTCCGCATGGGCGACTTCTACGAGATGTTCTTCGACGACGCCGAGCTGGGCGCCCGCGTCCTGAGCATCACCCTCACCTCGCGCGGCGACGGCGTGCCGCTCGCGGGCGTGCCAGTGAAGGCGGCGGCCGACTACCTGCGCCAGCTCGTGGCCGCCGGGCACCGCGTCGCCATCTGCGAGCAGGTCGAAGACCCGAAGCTCGCCCGCGGGATCGTGCGCCGCGAGGTCGTGGAGACGGTGACGCCGGGCGCGCTGCTCCAGGACGGCTGGGTGGCCGGCGGGCGCAACAACTGGCTGGTGGCCGTGAACGTCGCGGCGGGCAGCGAGGCCGGCCTCGCCGCCATCGACCTCTCCACCGGCGAGTTCACCCTCGAGACGCTGCCAGCGGGCGGGCTCGCCGAGGCGATCGCGCGGCTCGCGCCGGCGGAGCTGGTGCTGCCCGCCGATGCGACGCTGGCAATCGAGGACGGCCTCCTCCGCACCGCCCGCGAGCGCTGGGAGTTCGACGCCGCGCTCGGCCGCGACGACCTGGCCCGCCGCTTCTCGCTCGCCTCGCTCGACGGCCTCGGCGTGGGCCCCGGTGACGACGCCGCGGTCGGCGCCGCCGGCGCCCTGCTCCGCTACCTCACCGACCTCCAGCCCGCCGGCCTGCCTCACCTCGCGCGACCCTCGGTGCGCCGCGGGGACGCGCACCTCTGGCTCGACGAGATGACCCGGCGGAACCTCGAGCTGGTCGAGCCGCTCCGGGCCGGCGCGCGGGGCACGACACTGCTCGAGACGCTCGACTGCACCGTGACGCCGATGGGCGCCCGCCTCCTCCGCCAGTGGGTGCTCTCGCCGCTCTCGGATCCGGCGCGGATCGAGCGCCGGCTCGACGCGGTCGAGGTGCTGGCGAGCGACGCGCGGGGCCGGGCCCGCATCCGCGAGGCGCTCGACGGGGTCCGCGACCTCGAGCGCCTGGCCGGACGGGCCGCCGCCGGCCGCGCCACGCCCCGCGAGCTGGGCGCGCTGCGCGATTCCTTCGCGCGGCTCCCCGACGTGCTCGAGGCGCTGAGCGGGCTCGCCGCCCGCGACCGGAGTGCTGCGCTCGCGTCGCTCGCCACCGGCTTCGACCTCCTCGCCGATCTCCGCGCCCGGCTCGCCGCGGCACTCGAGGACCGGCTTCCCGCCCTCCTTGCCGACGGCGGCGTGATCCGCGCGGGCTTCGACGCCGAGCTCGACGAGCTGCGCGAGCTCCGCGACGGCGGCCGCCGCTACATCGCGACGCTGCAGCAGCGCGAGCGGGAGCGCACCGGCATCGGGTCGCTCAAGGTCGGGTTCAACAAGGTGTTCGGCTACTACCTCGAGATCACCCACGCGCAGGCCGGCCGGGTGCCCGCCGACTACGAGCGGCGGCAGACGCTGACCGGCGCGGAGCGCTACGTGACGCCGGAGCTCAAGGAGTACGAGGCGAAGGTGCTGGGCGCCGAAGAGCGGATGGTGACGCGGGAGGCGGAGCTGTTCGGCGCGCTCCGCTCGGAGGCCGGCGCGGCGGCGGCGCGGATCCAGGCCACGTCGCGCCTGCTCGCGCGGCTCGACGTCTGGGCGGCGCTCGCCGAGTGCGCGGTGGCGCACCGCTACGTGCGGCCCAAGGTGGCCGAGGGTTTCGGCTTCCGGCTCCGGGGCTCGCGCCACCCGGTGATCGAGCGGCTGATGCCGGCGGGGACCTTCATCCCCAACGATGTCGCCTTCGACGAGGCGGCGCGGGTGCTGCTGGTGACCGGGCCCAACATGGCGGGCAAGAGCACCATTCTCCGCCAGATCGGCCTCTGCGCCCTGATGGCCCAGCTCGGGAGCTTCGTGCCGGCCGACGAGGCCGAGCTGGGTGTGGTGGACCGGCTCTTCACCCGCGTCGGCGCAAGCGACAACCTCGCGCGCGGCCAGTCCACCTTCATGGTGGAGATGAGCGAGACCAGCGCCATCCTGCACAACGCGACCGCCGCGAGCCTGGTCCTGCTCGACGAGATCGGCCGCGGCACCTCGACCTACGACGGCGTGGCCATCGCCTGGGCGGTCACCGAGCACCTGCACGACCGGGT
>CAMLLJ010000042.1 GCA_946480845.1 uncultured Gemmatimonadota bacterium | reverse complement strand
GTGGTCCGCCGGCTCGGCCCGGTGACGCCGATCCTCGGCGTCTGCCTCGGGCACCAGTGCATCGGCGCCGCGTACGGCGCGCCGATCGTCCGCTCGCGCGAGCCGATGCACGGGAAGACCTCAGCGGTGCGGCACGACGGGACCGGGATCTTCGCCGGCCTGCCCAGCCCGCTCACGGCGACGCGCTACCACTCGCTCGCCATCGCGCGCGACGCGGTCCCGCGCGAGTTGCGCGTCACCGCGACCGCGCCCGACGGCGAGATCATGGCCGTGCAGCACGTGGCCCACCCGGTGCACGGCGTGCAGTTCCACCCGGAGTCGGTGCTCACCGAGCACGGCTACGCGATGATCGAACGGTTCCTGAAGGGGGATGCCGCGAGGAGGGACCTGCCCACCGCCGCCGATGCCGCCGGCGCGCCTCAGCCGCCGAGCCGCGCCGGCGCCTGAACGCCCAGCTCGGCGAACACGAAGGACCAGACGTCGGCGAGCTCGTCCACCAGCTTGCTCACCGGCTTGCCGGCGCCGTGGCCGGCCTTCGACTCGAGCCGCAGCAGCACCGGGTGGCCGGAGCTGCTCGCCGCCTGGAGCCGTGCCGCCATCTTCCGCGCGTGCAGCGGATCCACCCGGGTATCGCTCTCGGCGGTGGCGAGCAGGACGGCGGGATACGGCGTGCCCTCCTCCACGCGGTGGTACGGGGAGTACGCGCGCAGCCACTCGAACTGCGCCGCATCGTCCGCGGAGCCGTACTCGGGGATCCAGAGCCGGGCGATGAGGAACCGGTGGTAGCGCAGCATGTCGAGCAGCGGCACCTGGATCACCACGGCGCGGAACAGGTCGGGGCGCTGGGTGAGCATCGCACCGGCCAGCAGCCCGCCGTTTGACCCGCCGCCCACCGCGAGCCGCGCGGGCGAGGTATAGCCCTCCGCCACCAGCCACTCCGCCGCGGCGATGCAGTCGTCGAAGGTGTTCTGCTTCCGCTCGAGCATGCCCGCCTGGTGCCACGATTCGCCATACTCGCCCCCGCCCCGCAGGTTGGGCACCGCCAGCACGCCGCCGCGCTCGAGCCAGAGGATGAGCGAGCGGGAGAATGCCGGCGTCATGCTGATGTTGAAGCCGCCGTAGCCGGTGAGATAGGTGGGATTGGTCCCGTCGAGCGCCATCCCGCGCGGATGCACCACGAACATCGTGACGGGGGTCGCATCCTTCGACGTGCAGGTCACCTGCTTGACCTCGAACTGTCCGGGGTCGACGCCCGCCTCGACGCTGCCCCAGCACTCCTTCACCCCGCTCTCGAGATCGATGCGGTGGATCGCCGGCGGATCGGCGTACGAGGAGAAGCCGTAGAACAGCTCCTCGCCGTCCCACTCGGTGCCGACGCCGTAGACCGAGCCGAGCGCGGGCAGCTCGACCCGGCGGCGGCGGGAGCCGTCGTGCCGGGCGATAACCAGGCGCGAGGCCGCGCGCTCCAGGTAGCTCAGCGCAACGTCCCGGCGCGTCAGCGCGAAGCTCTCGAGCACGGCCTCGGGATGCGGCGCCGCCACCGTCGTCCAGCGCTCGACGGCCGGCTGCTCCGGATCGGCCGCGTAGAGGCCATAGGTGGGGGCGTGGAGATTGGTGCGCACCCAGAGCCGGCCGTGCGCCACGTACGCGTCGAACGAGGCGGGGAGGTCGCGGACGATGGGCACGAGGGGACCGCCGCGTTCGCGGTCCTGGAGGTGGATGTCGGTCTGGTCGAAGGTGCGCGAGACCGACACCACCAGCCAGCGCCCGTCCGGCGAGAGCGAGACGCCGGGCCAGTGCTCCTTCTCCGCGGGCTCGAAGACCAGTTCGTCGCGCGCGGGATCGTCACCAAGCCGGTGCAGCCGCACCGCGCGGTGATAGTGCTCCTCGCCGGCGGGCACCGTTCCCGCGGCGGGATAGCTCGTGTAGAAGAAACCGCTCGAGTCCGGGAGCCAGGCGACGCTCGCGGCCCGGGTGCGCGGGATGACGTCGGGGAGCGGCGCCAGCGTGCCGAGGTCGAGGAGGTGCAGGACGCTCGACTCGCTGCCGTCGGCCGAGAGGCCGTAGGCGAGCAGCCGGCCATCATCGCTGGGATAGTACCAGTCGAGGGCCGTGGTGCCGGCGGGGTCGAGCGCGTTCACGTCCACCGCCACGCGGTCGGCGCCATGGACGCCGTCGCGCACGTAGAGCACCGCGTGGTCCTGGCCGCCCTCGCGCCGGGCGTGCACGTAGCGGCCGTGCAGCGGCGTCGGCACGCCGACGCTGCCGATGCGGAGCAGCTCGGCGATGCGGGCGCGGAGCTCCTCGCGTCCCGGCAGGGCGGACAGGTACGCCTCGGTGCGCGCATTCTGGGCGGCGGTCCAGGCGCGGGTCTCCGCGCTCTCGCCGTCCTCGAGCCAGCGCCAGGGATCGGGGACCGGGACGCCGTGCAGCACGTCCACGGTATCGTCGCGGCGGGTGGGCACGTCGGGGAGCGGCGGGAACGTCACGGCGCGGTCAGTCGCCCAGCGAAATGCCCAGCTCGCGGGCCGTCTGCACGGTGTCGGAATCCAGCGGCACGTTCCTGGGGCGGCCCACGACGTCCTCGAGCGGCACGCGGGTGATGGTGGCCGCGTTGAGGCCGACCATGACGCCGAACGAGCCCTCGGCGATCGCGCGGACGGCGGCCGCGCCGAAGCGGAGGGCGAGGAGCCGGTCGTAGGTGGTGGGGGAGCCGCCGCGCTGGAGGTGGCCGAGCACCAGCGTGCGTGTCTCCTTGCCGGTGCGCTCGGAGATCGCCCGCGCCACCTGGCCCGCGATCCCGCCGAGACGGTCCACCGTGCCCACGCCGCGCCGCTCGACCAGCGCCACGCTGCCGTCCTTCGGCTTGGCACCCTCGGCCACCACGACGATGCTGAACCGCCGGCCCGCCTGCTCGCGGCGGAGGATCTTCTCGCAGACGCGCTCGATGTCGAAGGGGATCTCGGGAATGAGGATGACGTCGGCACTCCCGCTGATGCCGCTGTTGAGCGCGATCCACCCGGCATAGCGGCCCATCAGCTCGACCACCATCACCCGGTCGTGGCTCTCCGCGGTGGAGTGCAGGCGGTCGAGCGCCTCGGTCGCCGTGCCCACCGCGGTGTCGAACCCGAAGGTGCGCTGGGTGCCGCTCACGTCGTTGTCGATGGTCTTGGGGACGCAGACCACGGGGAGGCCCTTCTGCGCCAGGTCGTGGGCGATCTGCAGGCTCCCGTCGCCGCCGATGGAGACGAGCGCGTCGAACCCCGACGCGTGGAACGCCGCGCAGAGGTCGTCGGAGCGGTCGCACTCGTACTCGGCGCCGTCGTCCGCCCGCATGACGTAGCGGAAGGGGTTGCCCCGGTTGCTGGTGCCGAGGATGGTACCGCCGAGGTGGGTGATGCCGCGCACTTCGTCGGGCCCCAGGGCCACGATGGTGTCGTTCCCGAGCAGCGCTTCGAACCCGCGGCGGATGCCGTAGGTGCGCCAGCCGCGGTGATGGGCGGAGAGCACGACGGCGCGGATGACGGCGTTGAGGCCGGGGGCGTCCCCGCCCCCGGTGGAAATCGCGATGCGCATTACGGCGGCGCCCGGGTTCCTTTCTTCAGGTGGATCAGCCCCGCCACTTCGCCCGGCGCGGCGTGGCGGCCCGCCTCCCGCTTGGAGAAGACGCGCTCGCCGTCCACATCGACGTCGAAGACGCCCCCCGAGGAGCGGACCATCTCGACCTCGACGCCGGGAAACTCCTGCTGCAGCTCAGCCGCCAGACCGGCGGCTCGGGGCTGGTAGTTTCAGACGACGCAGAACTCGATGCGCACGCGCATGCGGCCATCCTTCGCTGGGGTGGGCCTGCCGTGTTCGAGGCGAATCGTAGCGCTCCCCTCCGGCAATGCCAACCCCGCCGCGCCTTGTCCCTCGGCAGGGCGCCGGATATCTATAGAGACCATGCGACTGCTCACTCTCGCCGGGCGTGCGGCCGGCCTCGTGCTCGGGCTGGCCGTTGCCGCAACGCCGCTCCTCGCGCAGCAGCGGCGCTACCTCTTCGAGGTGGGCGGTGCCGCCGCGTACACCTCCTTCGACAGCGAGACCAACCTCGACGCCGGGCTGGGCGGGGTCGGGCGCGTCGGCGTCTGGCTCCCCTACCGGTTCTCGGTGGAAGGGGAGGTGGGCTACGCCTCGCCCAGCTCGACGGTGGGGCCGGGCTGGAAGGTCACCACCTTCTCCTTCGCGCTGCTGGGCAACTTCCCGTTAGGCCTGCGCAATTCGGTCTACGGCAAGGTGGGCTACGGATCGAGCAGCTACGACTCGGACCTCTGCCCGGTGACGCCGCTCGGCCCGTGCAACAGCACCGGCCAGTGGCTCGGCGGCGTGGGGATCCGCTACGGCATCACCGAGACGATCATGCTGCGGGCCGAGGGCGTGGGCAGCTTCGCCAGCGGCCAGTCCACGGTGGGCGATTACACGCTCGTCAACTTCGGCGTCAACGCCGGCGTGAGCGTGATGCTGGCGAGCCGGCCGGTCATCGACACCGACCGCGACCTGGTCTTCGACGACGACGACGACTGCCCCGCCACGCCGCTCGGCGCGCTGGTGAACCCGCGCGGGTGCCCCACCGACGCCGACAGCGACAAGGTGCCCGACGGCCTCGACCGCTGCCCCGCCACGCCCGCGGGTGCCACGGTCAACGCCGCCGGCTGCCCGCAGGACGCGGACGCCGACAACGTCGCCGATGGCATCGACCGCTGCGCCGACACGCCGGCCGGGGCCGCCGTGGACCCGCGCGGCTGTCCGCTCGACGGCGACACGGACGGCGTGTTCGACGGCCTCGACCGCTGCCCCGATACCCCGAAGGACGCGAGCGTGGACCAGCTGGGCTGCCCGGGCGACGAGGACAGCGACGGCGTGCTCGACGGCCTCGACCGCTGCCCGCGGACGCCCGCCGGCACACGGGTCAACACCTTCGGCTGCCCGCCGGGCGTCGAGCGCGCCACCGGCGGGACGCTGCTGCCGGGCTCGCGGCGCATCCTCAGCGGCGTGAGCTTCGCTCCGGGGAGCGCCCGGCTCCCGGCCTCGGCCAATGCGCCGCTCGATTCGCTGGCCGAGGTGCTCACCGCGCAGCCGCGGGTCTCGGTCGAGATTGCGGCCCACGGCGACGGCAGCGCGTCGGAGACGCTGCACCTCACCCAGCTCCGGGCCGAAGCGGTGCGCCGGTACCTGATCGCCAAGGGGATCTCGCTGCAGCGGATCACGGCCAAGGGCTACGGCGCCGGCGAGCCGGTCTCGCGCGGCACCAGCGCCGCCGCCCGCAACGCCAACCGGCGCATCGAAGTGCGGGTCCTGCAGGTCGCGCCTGCGAGGTAGCCTCCTCCGTTCCCCATCCGGATTGCCCGTGCCGCTTCGAAGCTCCGCAGTCTCGCCGGCCAGGGTGGCGCTCGCCGCCCTGGCACTCGCCGCCTGCACCGACCCACGGCCGGCCACGCCGGTGACGGCCACGCCCACGCCCGTCGAGTCGCTCGCCGCCCAGCGCGCGGATTCCGCGGCCCGGGCCGATTCGGTGCTCCGGGCCGATTCGATCGCGCGCGCCGATTCGATGGCGCGGGCGGACTCGATGGCGCGCGTCGCCGCGGCCGCGGCGCTCGCCGCGCAGGCCCGGGCCGACAGCGCCGCCCGGGACTCCGCCGCGCCCGCACCGCGGCGCCGTCTGCTGGGGGCCACCGACAGCGTTCCCTGGCCCGACCTCGGCACGCCGGCTCCCGGGGCGCTGCTGCCCTCGCACCGCATCATCGCCTTCTACGGCAATCCGCTCTCGAAGCGGATGGGGATCCTCGGCGAGCTGCCGCCCGCGCAGATGCTGGCGAAGCTCGAGGCCACGGCCGCCGAATGGGCGGACGCGGACTCGACGCGGACCGTGCGCCCCGCGCTCCACATGATCGTCACGGTGGCGCAGGCGAGCGGCGGCGCCGACGGGAAGTACCGCCTGCGCATGACCGACAGCGTCATGGAGCGGGTGGCGCGCTGGGCCGAGGAGCGCGGCTGGCTCTTCTTCGTGGACGTGCAGCCCGGGCTCAGCAGCGTCGAGGCCGAGCTGCCCCGGCTCATCCCCCTGCTCCGGCGGCCCTACGTCCACCTCGCGCTCGACCCGGAGTTCGCCATGCGGAACGGGACGCGCCCGGGCCGGAAGATCGGGACGATGGACGCGGCGGAGATCAACCACGCGGTGGACCTGCTCTCGCGGCTGGTGCGCGAGGAGCGGATCCCGCCGAAGATCCTGGTGGTGCACCGCTTCACGTCGAAGATGCTCACCAACGCGTCGAAGATCCGGCGCGACCCGAACGTGCAGGTGGTGATCGATATGGACGGATTCGGCGCGCCGTCGCTCAAGCGCTCGACCTGGCGCATCGTGGTGCAGCGGGACCCGGTCCAGTACACCGGCTTCAAGCTGTTCTACAAGAACGACAAGCCGATGATGACGATGCGGCAGGTGATCGAGCTGTATCCCTCTCCGGTGTACGTGCAGTACCAGTGAACCGGCCCGCCGCGCTGCTTGCATCCGCCGCGCTCGCGGCCGCCGCGCTCGCGGCCTGCGCGCCCGCGGAGGCGCAGGTGTCGTGGCAGCGCCGGGAACCGCTCAGCACGGTGCGCGTGGCCCCGTTCGAGAACAGGGAGCTCGATGAGAGCTCCGGCCTGGCGGTGAGCCGGGCCTACCCGGGCGTGCTCTGGACCATCGAGGACTCCGGCGTGGGCCCCGACGTCTTTGCCGTGGACACGCTGGGCCGCCACCTGTGGCGCTGGGAGGTCTCCGGAACCGCCAATGCCGACTGGGAGGCGATGGGCCTCGGCCCCTGCCGGGGCGGGACCTGCCTCTACATCGGCGATACCGGCGACAACACCGGGAAGCGCACCCATGTCACCCTCTATCGGGTGCGCGAGCCGAACCCGGCGGTCCGCACCCGCTACCTGCGCGGCGCCGAGTCGGTGACGTTCCGGTTTCCCGACGGACGGCCCGACGTCGAGGCGATGGTCGTCACGCCGAAGCAGGACGTCCTGCTCATCTCCAAGGCCCGGGTCGGCAGCCCCCAGGTCTACCGGGTCCCCGCCTCGGCCTGGCACTCCACAAAGCCGGTGACGGCCGAGCTGCTCGGCATCCTGCCGCTCCCCGACGGCGGGGTGGTAGGCCGGGTGACCGACGCCGCCCTGTCGCCCGACGGCCGCCGCGTCGTGGTGCGCACCTACGTGGACCTCTACTTCTTCGAGCTGGCCGCGAATGGCGGCCTGGCGCCGGCCGATCCGCCCATCGTGTGCGGCATCTTCGGGCTGGAGATCCAGGGCGAAGGGGTGGCCTGGCTGGACGAGCGGCGGCTCGCGCTGTCGGGCGAGCGCCAGATGGGCGTCGCCGGCGGGATCGCGATCGTGGAGTGCCCGGACCGGTGACCCGCCGGCTGCTGCCGGCCGTCCTGCTTCTCCTCCTGCTCGCGCTGAGCCTGCGCGGGCGCGACCGGCCCGCCCGGGCCGTGCACCGCGCCGAGTGGCTCGCGGCCGGCGACGTGCACGTCCGCGCCGCCCGGTTCGGCAGCGGCGACACGACGCTGGTGCTGCTGCACGGGTTCGGCGAGTCGCTCATGGCGTGGCGGGCGGTGGCGGACCGGCTCGCCGAGCGGTACCGGGTCGTGCTGCTCGACCTGCCGGGCTTCGGGCTGAGCGAGAAGCCGGCTGCCGGCCCCTGGGACGTGGGCGCGATGCATGCCCGGCTCGCGGCGTTCGTGGCCAGGTGGACCGAGGGACCGGTCGTCGTGGTGGGTCATTCCATGGGCGGCGAGCTGGCGGCGGCACTCGCCCTCGGGGACACCACGCGGATCGTGGGCGCCGTGCTGATCGCGCCGGGGGGATTCGGGCTCGGGCAGGTCGCGCGGAGCCTGCCCGATGCGCTGACCGGTGCGATCGGCGCCACTGCGCCGCTGGTGCTTCCGGTGCGCGACGAGGCATGGCTCGCGGGCCCGCCGGAGCGCCGGGGCTACGACCCACTCACCGACCCCGCCACCCTGCGAACCTCCCAGGCGGTGATGGAGCAGTTCGATTTCGGCGCCCTGCGCTCGCGCTGGAGCGGCCTGCGCCAGCCGGCGCTCCTCATCTGGGGAGGCCTGGACCCGACCATCCCCGTCGCGGTGGGGGAGTCGCTGGCGGTACTCATTCCCTGCGCGCGGCTGGCCGTGCTGCCTGCCGCCCTGCACCGGCCGCACCAGTCCGAGCCGGACACCGTGGCGGCGGAGATCGAGCGTTTTCTTTCCCGGAGACCGGAGCGATGCGACACCTGACCCTCGGCGCCCTGCTCGCACTCTTTGCCCTGCCCGCCGCGGCGCAGCAGCAGGCTTCTCCCTCGACGCGCGCCGCACGCGCCGTGGACGGCACGGTGATGCGGGCGCACCTCGAGTTCCTCGCGGACGACGCGCTGGAGGGCCGCGCGCCCGGCACGCGCGGGGGCGACATCGCCGCGCGCTACATCGCGTCACAGTTCCAGCGGCTCGGCCTCGAGCCCGCCGGGGACTCGGGGAGCTACTTCCATCGCGTGCCCATCGTCTCGCTGACACCGGCACCGGCGCTCTCGGTCACCGCGGGCGGGGCGGCGCGGACGCTGGCGTACCGCACCGACTACGTGCTCTGGTCGATGCACGACGCGCCCGAGGTCAGCGCCGCCGGTGACCTGGTCTGGGTCGGCTACGGCATCGTGGCGCCGGAGTACCAGTGGAACGACTATGCCGGCCTCGACGTGAAGGGGAAGATCGTGGTGGCGCTGGTAAACGATCCCGGCCTCCGCGACTCGACGATCTTCCGCGGGAAGATCCTCACCTACTACGGCCGCTGGACCTACAAGCTCGAAGAGGCGGAACGCCAGGGCGCGGCGGGAATCCTGCTCGTGCACACCGACGAGAGCGCGACCTACGGCTGGAGCACCGTCGCGTCGAGCTGGACAGGGGCCCAGGTGCGGGTGGCACGGCCGGCCGGGCCGCTCAAGGTGGCCGGATGGCTCTCGCGAGAGGCAGCCGGCTCGCTCGCGGGCGGTGCGGCCGCGCTCGACCAGCTGATGAACGAGTCGGCCCGGAAGGGCTTCCGGCCGCGCCCGCTCAACGCAACAGCCGAGGCCCGGGTCGAGAGCACCGTCCGCGAGTCCGAGACCGTGAACGTGGTGGGCCGGCTTCCTGGCCGCGGTCCGCTCGCCGGGGAAGCCGTCATCATCGGCGGCCACTACGACCACCTCGGCATCGGTGCGCCGGTGGACGGCGACTCGATCTACAACGGCGCGGTGGACAACGCCTCGGGCACCGCGGCGGTGCTCGCGATTGCGGAGGCGTTCGTCGAATCGCAGGTGCGGCCGGCGCGATCCCTCGTATTCATGGGCTTCGGGGCCGAGGAATCGGGGCTCCTGGGCTCCACCGCCTTCGCCGCCCGGCCTTCGATTCCCCTGCGGCGGATCGCGGCGGTGATCAACGTGGACGTGGTCAATCTCAACGGCCGGACGCGGGACGTGTCGGCGCTGGGGGTGGACCAGTCGTCGCTGGGGACCCTGTTCACCCGCGCCGCCGCGGCCGAAGGCCTCAGGGTTTCGGCCAGCGAAGAGGCGCTGCTGAGGGGCTATTTCTTCCGGTCCGACCACTTCCCGTTCGTGCGGGCCGGCGTGCCGGCGCTCTCGATGCAGTCGGGAGTGGACTTCGTGGGCCAGCCGGCCGAATTCGCGGCCCGGACAGAGGCGGAGTACAACGAAAGGCGGTACCACCAGGCCGCCGACAACGTGTTGCCGGGCTTCCGCTATGACGGCGCCGAGCAGGTAATGAAGGTGATCGTCCGGACGGCGCTTGCCGCGGCGAATGCGCCGGGGCAGCCGACGTGGAACCGGACCTCGGAGTTCCGGGAAGCCGGCGAGGCGAGACTGCGCGAGTAGGTTGGCCGTACAGTCAGTAATCCTGCGGCGAGCCAGACCTCCTCGGCTCGCCGCAACTTCTTATAAGACAACGTCATATACCGGTAACCCCGGCCCAGTACACCGATCCGTGGCGAAGAACCCCGCCCTAGTAGTATCTTCCGGCGCTCCGTTTTCCCCAAACAGCCCTGGAGTCGTTCTGGAACTCCCGACCCAGCATCGGATTCCGCTGACCTGGCTCATGGCCAACGGCGGGGAATCCATCCGGTATCGCACGCTCACCGAGCTCGCACCCCCGGGCTCGGTCGATCCCGCCGCCATCCAGGCTGCCCAGGCCGCCGTTCCGGAGTCGAAGGCCGCACAGGCGGTCGTGAAGAAACAGAAGGACACGGGCGTCTGGGGCCAGAACCTCCTCGGCCTCGCGCCGTCGGCCAAGGACGGCATCAAGGAAGTCGGCACGATTCCCCAGTACCGGCGGCTGCTGCAGCTGGGCTGGCCGGCAGGCACCCGCCCGTTCAAGCTGGCTGACCGGGTGCTCTTCCGGCTCCTGTCGCGGGACGAGGATCCGGCGCTGCTCTTCGAGTTCGGGAAGCTGGTGAAGTCGGAGCCGAAGGCCGCCGACTGGGCCCGCGGGGTCACCCGCGAGGCCGCGAGCGCCGCCCTGGCCGAGGCCGGGTATGCCGAGGATCCGAGGCTCCGGGGCGCGGGGCACAAGATCGCCAATGCCGTCTCCTCGTTCCTGCGCTCGCCGCTGGCCGAGAAGCCGTTCATCAAGTCGGGGAGCACCCTGGTGCTCCATCCCGAGGCGGACCCGCCCACCTGGTACTCGGTGGCGATGCTGGCCTCGATGCCGAACCTCCGCCGCGAGCGCGCGGGCTTCACCGAGCGCCTGGGCCACTATCTCGCGCAGCCGGCGCCCAAGAAGTCCTACAACATCAAGCTCGGCCGCAAGGCGGTGAAGCCGCAGCACCTGTTGCTGGGCGACCCGATCGTGGCCGACTCCAAGGGCCACGCCAAGGACATCCCGCTCGCCCTCCACTATATCGAGCTGCTGGCCCGGATGGGCGCGCTGCAGTGGGCGCCGGTGGCCACCAGGGTGCTCCACCGCCTCCTGGCCGAGTGCGACGCGAACGGCGTCTGGACGCCCAAGAACCTCCGCTCCGTCCCCAGGGCCACGAACCGCATCACCTGGCACTATTTCCCGCTCGGGCTCGACGGGAAGACGCTGGAGAGCCGCGAGGCGGACGTGACCTTCCGGCTGGCAGTGATTGCCGGCCTGCTCGGCTGGGAGCTGAGCTACACATGACCACGGGCGGGCGCGCACCCGCTCCCGGCACACCCGATGCGGCTTGACCTCACCCCGTTCGGGTTCACCGCCACGGAGAGCCTCGTCTACGAGGTGATGCTGAGCGGCGGGCCGGGGACCGGCTACGCCATCGCGCGGTCGGCCGGGCTGGCACGGGCCAACGCCTACAGCGCCCTGGAGGCGCTGGTGCAGAAGGGCGCCGCCCGGGTCGAGGGCACCCGGCCCCGCCGCTACCGCCCCGAGCCGCCCACGGCGCTGGTGGCGCGCATCGCCAACGCGCACGGGCTCGCGCTCGACGAGCTGGCGGCGAGCCTCGACGGCGCCGCCGTCCCCGATTCCCCAACCATCGTGCCGATCGACTCGCCGAGGGCCGCGCTGCAGCTCGCCGGCCACGACATCGCGCGCGCGCGCGAATCGGTCGAGGTGCTGGCACCCGCGGACGCCTTCCCACTCCTCGCACCGTCGCTCCGCCGGGCCGCTACGGCCGGCGTGGCGCTCGAGCTCGCCTCCCTGGAAACGGCGGCGCTCGACTTCGCGCCGGTCGAGGCGGTTGCCGTGGACGAGTCGGCCTGGCCCGGCAGCCCGCTGATCGTGATCGTGGATGGCAGGAGCGCGGTGATGGCGGGCCGGCGCGCCGGGGACGTGAACGGGCACTGGAGCACCGCGCCGACGTTCGTGGCCGCGGCGCGGCTCGCCATCGCGGCGCTCCGGAGCGGCGGCTGATGGAGCCCTTTGAGAAGGCCTTCGACCAGCTCCGCCGGGAGTACCTCGCCGAGGCCGGCACCCGGATCGCCGAGCTGCGCGCGGACATCGACGGATTCCGCGGCGGGGCGGACGGAGCGCTGGCCTCGCTGCGCACCCGGTTCCACCGGCTGGTTGGCTCCGGCGGGTCATACGGCTTCCCCGAAGTGAGCAGCGCCGCGCGCGAGGCGGAGCGCTGGCTCTCGGCGGAGCCGGCACCGGCGCCCGCCGACGCCGACTACCTCGATGACGCCGTGGACCGCCTCGCCGTCCTCTTCAACGAAGCGGAGACGGCCCTCAGGGGCGACCTGCCGCGCGCCGGCGAGCCGCGCGTGGCGGTGCTCTCGGCCGTGGAGGACGCGCTGGGCGACGAGCTGCGCGAAGCGCTCGCCAACGCCGGCTTCGCCGTGCGCGTGGTGCCCGAGCGCTCGCAGCCGGTGGACGTGGCCGGGAGCGACAACGCGCAGCTCGTGGTGCTGACCGAGACTGGAGACAGCACCTACGTCACCGCCGCCGCCTGGGCCGAAGGTCCGCTGGGCGCGAACCGGGCGGTGATCGTGGTCGAGACCGAGCCGGTGGACCGGCTCCGGGCCGCGGTGGCCGGCGTCGAGGCGGTCTTTCCGGCGCCGCGCGCGGTGACCGACCTCGCGCGCTTCGCCCAGCGGTTCGTGCGGGTGAGCGGGCGGCGCTACGTCGTGATCGTGGCGGACGACGACGGCCTCCGGGCGGGCATGGTGGCCGAGGCGCTGGGCCGGCTCCGGGTGGAGGTGCGGCGGGCCGGCAGCGCGCAGGAGACCGCGGATCACCTCGACAGCGACGTGCCCGACCTGATCGTGGCGGCCGCCTCGCTCCCGGGCGGTGGGGGCGGCGCACTCGCGCGCATGCTGCGCCAGGATGCGCGCTGCGCGGGCGTGCCGATCGTGCTGATGGGCGAGCTCGGGCCGGCCGAGTCGGTCGGGGCGCTCAGGGACGGGGCGGACGAAGTGATCGCGAGCCTGGGCAACGCGGCGGAGCTGGCCACCGCGCTCCGGGCCCGTGCGGAACGGGGCCGGCGGCTCCGCGAGCTGGTCCGCCGCGACCCGCTGACCGGCCTGCTCAACCATGCGGCCTTCGTCGCGGAGCTGGAGCACGCGGTCACGCGGGCGCAGCGCGAGGGCAAGCCGCTCGCGCTGATGCTGGTCAAGCTGGAGCACTTCCGCAGGATCAACGAGCGCCACGGCCACGCCACCGGCGACCGGGTGCTGGCGCACGCGGCCTCGGTGGTGCGCGGGACGGTCCGCGCCAGCGACCCCTCGGGCCGCTACGGTGCGCGCACCTTCGCCGTGGTGCTTCGCGCCGCCACGCTCGCCGGCGCGGCGGCGATCTCGGCCAAGCTCGCCGCCGCCTTCGCCGAGCACCCATACGAAACGCGCGACGGGGGAACCATCCCCCTTCGCGCGTCGATCGGCAGCGCCGCCTGGGGCGACGATGCCGCCACCGCCGAAGAGCTGCTGCACGCAGCCGATCGGCGGCTCGCCGGACCACCCCCCGCGGACGACTAGTGGGTGTAGCCCGCCGCCAGCGGGGTCACGTCGCGCGGGTTCTCGTCGCCGAAGAGCAGGCGGCCCTCGCGGAATGACGCGCCGCGGAGGGTGAGCGCCAGCACCTCGCCCAGCTCCTGCACCAGGAAGATCTCCAGCTTCTCCCGCACCTCCTTCGGCAGGTCGTCGAGGTCCGCCTCGTTCTCCTTGGGGAGGATGATCCGGCTGATCCCCGACCGCACCGCGCCGAGCACCTTTTCCTTCACCCCGCCGATGGGGAGGACCCGCCCGCGCAGGGTGATCTCGCCGGTCATCGCGATGTCGTTCCGCACCGGCCGGTTGGAGAGCGCCGAGACGATCGCCGAGGCCATGGTGACGCCGGCCGACGGGCCGTCCTTGGGGATGGCGCCGGCGGGGACGTGCACGTGCAGGTCCCGGTCGAACATCTCCTCCGGGATCCGGAGCGCCGTCGCGTGGGAGCGGGCGTAGGTCCACGCCGCGCGGGCCGACTCCTTCATCACGTCGCCCAGCTGGCCGGTGAGGACCAGCTCGCCCTTGCCGCGCATGGTGCTCGCCTCGACGAACATGATGTCGCCGCCGGTCGGGGTGTAGTACATCCCCGTGGCGACGCCGACCTCGTCGGTGCGCGCCATCTTCTCCGGGTGCACCTTGGGCCGCCCGAGCAGGTCGTCCACCAGTGCCTGGTCGATGCTCATCCGCTCGACTTCCTTCGCCGCGATCTTGCGCGCCACCTTGCGCGCCAGGCGGCCGATCTCGCGCTCGAGCTGGCGGACGCCCGACTCGCGGGTATAGCCGGTGATGATCTCCGACAGCGCGTCGTCGGTGATCTCGAGCTGCTCCGGGGTGACGCCGTTCTCGCGGAACTGGCGGGGGATCAGGTACTGCCGCGCGATCTGCCGCTTCTCCCGCTCGGTGTACCCGGCGAACTCGACGACCTCCATCCGGTCCAGCAGCGGGCCGGGGATGTTCTGGAGGAAGTTGGCCGTGGCGATGAAGAGCACCTCGCTCAGGTCGAACGGCACGCCGAGGTAGTGGTCCA
>CAMLLJ010000041.1 GCA_946480845.1 uncultured Gemmatimonadota bacterium | reverse complement strand
GCGATGGCCGTGCGCGCCGACGAGCGGCTCGGCGTGGTCCCCGGCGTCGCCGACCGGCCGCCCACCTTCGAGGCGTACCGCGCCTTCGACCGCGGCGTTACCCGCCAGCTCGCGCAGGACTACGGCGCCGCGGCGGCCGAGTTCCACGCCGCCTTCGCGCTCGACACCACCTTCGCCCTGCCGCTGGTGTACGAAGCGCTGGCGCGGTCCAACCTCGACGAGTTCGCCCGCGCCGACTCGCTTCTCGCCGAGGTGCGCCGGCGCCGCATGGCGCTGAGCGAGTACCACGACCTGCTCGCCCAGTACCTGGCCGCGCACCTCGAGGGCGACGCCGGGCGCGCGCTCGCGGTGATCCGGCGTGCCGCGGCCGCGGCGCCCGGTTCGCAGGCCCCGTACAATCTCGCGCTCACGGCGCTGATGCTCGGCCGTCCGCGCGAGGCGCTCGCCTCGCTGCGCTCGCTCGACCCCGACCGCGGCCCGATCCGCGGCTGGCCCTCCTACTGGACCCAGCTCGCCCACGCGCACCACCTGCTCGGCGCGCACGAGCTCGAGCGCGGGGCGGCGCGCGAGATGCAGCGACGCCATCCCGCGCTCCGGGTGCCGCTCGCGCTCGAAGCGCGCGCGCTCGCGGCCACCGGCAACGCCGCGGCCATCGATTCGCTGATCGACGCAGCCAGCGCGCTCCCGCCCGACACCTACTGGTCGCAGGGAGGGGCCATGGTGATCGCCGCCGAGGAGCTGGCGGCGCACGGGTACGCCGACGACGCGCGGCGGCTGCTCGAGCGGGCGGTGAGCTGGCTCGCCAACCAGCTCGCGCGCGAGCCCGCGCACCAGAACCACCGGCTCTGGATGGGCACGGCGCTCTACGACCTCGGGCGCTGGGGCGACGCGAAGCCCTATTTCGAGTCGCTGGTCGCGGACGCCCCCGACCGCATCGACTACCGCGGCTACGCCGCGCTGGTGGACGCCCGCCTCGGCGCCCGCAACGCCGAGCGTCGGCTGGGCGCGGACCCGCCCTACGAGCGCACCACCATGATGGTGTACCGGGCCCGGCTCGCCGCCATCCGGGGTGACACCGCCGCCGCCGTGGCGACGATGAGCGAGGCGATGCGCCTCGGCATCCAGGGGTTCGCCTGGATCCACGGCACCGCGTACGCCGATTTTGCCGGGCTCGCGGCCAATCCCGACTGGCGCCGGCTGTTCGGCGGCGAGGAGGCCCCGGCTCGACTAGAATAGGAGTGAGCTCACCCTATCGAGGCCCGCCGCAGTGGCAACTGTTCTCCGCCCGCCCGAAAAACCTGGAATCTTCGCCCGCCTCTTCGAGCGGGGTGCGCCCGGCGGCGAGCGCCGGAGCGGCGAGGACCGCCGTGCCGGCCCCTTCCGCGGCGAGCTGCTCGGCGCCGAGGGCCTGGCGAGCCACGCGCGCGCGCTGGCGCGCCGGCAGCGGGTGGCCGAGGTCCCGGCCCGGCCGTCGCGCCGGCGCTGGTTCGGCACCCGCGACATCGGGCCGCTGCTCCGCCGCCTCGGCGAGACCGCGGCGCTCCTCGAGGAAGCGCGCGATGCCCTCACCGACGCCGCGGACCGCGAGGTGGACATCAGCGCCGCCGGCGACTGGCTGCTCGACAATTTCTACGTGGTCCAGGAGCACATCCGCGACATCCGGCAGAACCTGCCGGGCAGCTATTACCAGGAGCTGCCCAAGCTCGCCGACGGCGCGCTGGCCGGCTACCCGCGGGTCTACGAGCTGGCCATCGAGCTGATCGCCCACACCGAGGGCCACCTCGACGTCGAGAACATCGGCCTCTTCGTGCGCGAGTTCCAGGACGGCGCCCCGCTCAACATGGGCGAGCTCTGGGCCATCCCCACCATGCTGCGCATCGGGCTGGTCGAGAACATCCGCCGCCTCGCCCTCCGGGTCATGCGGCGCCTGGAGGAAACGGAGAGCGCCGACCGTTGGGCCGCGCGCCTGCAGGAGGCGAGCAAGGAGTCGCCCAAGGCGCTGACCGACGCGCTCGGCGAGTTCGTCGACCGCCATCCGCGGCTCACCCCGATGTTCGTGGCCCGCCTCTATCAGCAGCTCCGCGCCTACCAGGCCGAGTTCCGCAAGCTGCTCTGGCTCGAGCAGTGGATCGCCGAGGAGGCGCTCACCCCCGAGGACGCCGTCTCCCGGTCCAACCAGCGGCTGGCGCTCACCCAGGTGATGATGGCCAACCATCTCACCAGCCTCCGGCGCATCGCCCGGCTCGACTGGGACCGCTTCTTCGAGTCGCAGAGCCTCACCGAGGCCGTGCTCCGCGAGGATCCCTCCCGCCACTACGTGCGCATGACGTTCGACACCCGCGACCGCTACCGCCACGTGGTCGAGGACATCGCGCGCCGGTCGCGGCAGCCCGAGGAGGAAGTGGCCCGGCAGGCGGTGGCGCTCGCGGCCGCGCGCCAGGGCGACGGCGCGCGCGAGGCGCACGTCGGCTATTTCCTGATCGACGCCGGCCGCCGGGAGCTGGAGCAGGCCGCCGGCTACCGGGAGGGCGTGCACGAGCGGATCGACCGCTTCCTGCACCGGCATCCCAACACCGTGTACTTCGGCGGCATCGCGCTGATCACGGCCCTCCTGCTGACGGCGCTTTTCGCCGTCGCCGGCCCGGCCGGGGCGGGGGCGCAGGCGCTCCTCCTGCTGCTGTCGCTCGTGCCGGCCAGCGAGATCGCCATCAGCGCGGTGAACCAGCTCCTCACCGTGATGCTCCCGCCCCGCCGGCTCCCCAAGATGGAGCTGCGCGAGCACGGCATCCCCGATGCGCTGCGCACGGTCGTCGCCGTGCCGACGCTCTTCCCCAGCGTCGAGGTGGTGCGCGAGCAGCTCGAGCACCTCGAGGTGCAGTACCTCGCCAACCGCGAGGCCAACCTCCACTTCGTCATCCTCAGTGACTTCACCGATGCCGCGGCCGAGCACATGCCGGGCGACGACGCCATCCTCGCGGCGGCGGTCGAGGGCATCGAGGCGCTCAACCGCACCTACGGCGACGGCGGCGAGCAGGTCTTCTACCTCTTCCACCGCCCCCGGGTCTGGAGCGAGCGGCAGGGCGCCTGGATGGGCTGGGAGCGGAAACGCGGCAAGCTGGCGAGCTTCAACCACTTCCTCCGCGGCGGCGCCACCGACGCGTTCTCGACGGTGGTGGGCGACCTCCGCGGCCTGCGCGACGTCCGCTACGTCATCACCCTCGACTCCGACAGCGTCCTCCCGCACGACGCCGCCGCCCTCCTGATCGGCACGCTGGCGCATCCGCTCAATACCGCCGTCTACGACCCGGCGCTCGGGCGCGTGGTCCGGGGGTACGGCATCCTGCAGCCCCGCGTCGGCGTGGCGCTCGCGAGCGCCTACCGGACGCGCTTCGCCGCCATCCACTCGGGGCACCCCGGGGTGGACCCCTACACGACCGCCGTGTCCGACGTGTACCAGGACCTCTACGGCGAAGGGAGCTACACCGGGAAGGGGATCTACGACGTGGCCGTCTTCGAGCGCGCCACCCACGGCCGCTTCCCCGAGGATGCCCTGCTGAGCCACGACCTGATCGAGGGCGCCTTTGCCCGCGCGGCGCTGGTGACCGACGTCGAGCTGTACGACGAGTACCCCGCCAGCTACCTGACCCACGCGCGGCGCAAGCACCGCTGGATCCGCGGTGACTGGCAGCTCATCCCCTGGCTGCGGAAGCGCGTGCCGTCGGCGTCGGGCCGGCAGGCCAATCCGCTCTCCACCATTTCGCGCTGGAAGGTGCTCGACAACCTGCGCCGGAGCCTCACCGAGATCGCCTGGGTGGCGCTGCTGGTGGCCGGGTGGACGGTGCTGCCCGGCTCGGCGCTCGCCTGGACGGCGCTGGTGATCGGCGCCGTGGCCTGGCCCTGGGTGCTCGGCCTGGTGCTCGCCCTGATCCACCCGCCGCGCGACGGCTCCTGGCGCGGCTATTACGCCGCCGTGGGACGCGACGCGCTGGTCAGCGTGCAGCAGCTCGGCCTCACCCTGCTCTTCCTCGCCCACCAGGCGGCGCTCTCCGCCGACGCGATCGTCCGCACCCTCTGGCGGCTGCTGGCCAGCCGGCGGCTGCTGCTGCAGTGGCAGTCGGCGTCGCAGGTCGAGCGGGCAGCGTCGCGGCTCGAGCGGCAGGCCTGGCGCCGCATGGCGGGCGGCGCTGTCGTAGCCGTTGCCGCCGGGCTCGCGGCCTGGTGGGGCGGCTCGCTGCCCGTGGCGCTGCCGGTCGTCGCGTTCTGGCTGTCCGCCCCCGCGGTGGTCAACCTGCTCGCCGCCTCGCCAGCTCGGCCCGAGCTGCGCCTGGGCCTCGCCGACCGCGTGTCGGCCCTGCGCTATGCCCTCCTCCATTGGCGCTTCTTCGAGCAGTTCGTGTCCGCCGAGACCCACTGGCTCGCACCCGACAACTTCCAGGGCACCCCGGAGCCGGTCGTCGCGGCGCGCACCTCGGCGACCAACATCGGCCTGCAGCTCCTGTCCACCGTCACCGCGTGCGACCTCGGCTTCATCACCACCGCGTCGATGATCGACCGGCTCGAGCTGGTCTTCCGCACCCTCGAGCGGATGCGCCGCTACCGCGGGCACTTCTACAACTGGTACGGCCTGCGCGACCTGCAGGTGCTCGAGCCCGCCTACATCTCGACGGTGGACAGCGGCAACTTCGCCGGGCACCTGCTCGCCGTGAAGCAGGCCTGCCTCGCCCTGGCGGAGGCACCGCCCCCGGCGGCGCCCGCGGCCGGCGTCATGCAGGGGGCGCTGGAGATCGCGCTCGCCGCCATCCCGCGGAAGCGCGCGCCCGCCGCCGTGACCGAGCTGCGCGCCGCGCTCACCGCGCTCAACGACGCGGCGGCCACGCCCGCCGCGCCCCCGCCCATCGCCATGGTGCGCGAGCGTGCCGCGGCCGCCGCGCTCGCGCTCGAGGACACGGACGAGTCGCTCGCCGATGCCCGCTGGTGGTCCGCGTGGCTGGTGAGCCACGCGGACGAGCGCCTCGGCGCGGTGGCCACCGAGGCCGCCGACCGCGACGAGGAGGCCACCCGGCTCCGCGTGCTCGCCCACCGCGCGCACGAGTACGCCGTGGCGATGGACTTCAGCCTGGTCTTCGACTCGCGCCGCAAGCTCTTCTCCATCGGCTACCAGGAGGCCACCGGCACGCTGGACGACTCGTACTACGACCTCCTGGCCTCGGAGGCCCGCCTCGCCAGCTTCGTCGCCATCGCCAAGGACGACGTGCCCCCGGAGCACTGGTTCCGCCTGGGCCGGAGCCTGACGATCGAGGGCGGCGACACCGCGCTGGTCTCCTGGAGCGGCAGCATGTTCGAGTACCTGATGCCCATGCTGGTCATGCGCTCGCTGCCGTTCACCCTGCTCGACCAGACGCACCGGAGCGCCATCGCCCGGCATATCGCCTACGGCAGGGACCATGGCACGCCCTGGGGGATGTCCGAGTCGGCGTACAACGTCCGCGACCGGCACGGCACCTACCAGTACCGCGCCTTCGGCGTCCCCGACCTCGCCCTCAAGCGCGGCCTCAGCAAGGACCTGGTCATCGCGCCCTATGCGACGCTCCTGGCGCTCCAGTTCGAGCCCGGCGAGGCGATGTCCAATCTCGCCCAGCTCGAGCGGCTCGGCGCCCTGGGCCCGTACGGCTTCCGCGATGCCGTGGACTACACCCGGCGGGGACCCGACGAAGGGCCCACGCTGGTGGACGCGTACATGGCGCACCACATCGGCATGGGACTCGTCGCGCTTGGCAATGCGCTTCGCGGCCTCCGCTGGCAGGACCGCTTCCACGCCGACACGCTGGTCCGTTCGGCGGAGCTGCTGCTCGGCGAGCGCATCCCCCGGCGCTTCGTCATGCAGGCCGCGCAGCCGGAGGCCTTCGGCGAGGCCCGGGAGCGGAGCGAGCGCGAGCGGGAACGGCCCGCCGTCCGCGAGTTCACCACCCCCGACACCCGCCAGCCCGGCATCGCCCTGCTCGGCGCGCTGCCCTACACGGTGATGCTCACCAACGCGGGCTCGGGATACAGCCGCTACGGGCAGCTCGCCGTCACCCGCTGGCGCGCCGACGCGACCCGCGACCACCACGGCCAGTGGTGCTACATCCGCGACGTCGAGAGCGGCGACGTCTGGTCCGCCACCTACCAGCCCGTCTGCCGGCCCGCGGACCAGTACCACGCCGTCTTTGCCGCCGACCGCGCCAGCTTCCACCGCCGCGACGGCGACATCGAGACGCGCATGGAGGTCGCCGTCGTCCCCGACGACCACGCCGAGGTGCGGCGCATCACGCTCACCAACCACACCTGGAGCGCGCGCGAGCTGGAGGTGACCAGCTACGGCGAGATCGTCCTCTCGCCCCCCGAGTCCGACGCCGCGCATCCGGTCTTCGGCAACCTCTTCGTCGAGACCGAGTGGCTGGAGACTCACCCCGCGATCCTCGCGAGCCGGCGGCCCCGCTCCGCAAAGGAGAACCGGATCTGGTGCGCGCACGTGGTCGCCGTGGAGCGGGGCCAGGACGGCGCCATCAGCTGGGAGACCGACCGCGCCCGCTTCGTTGGGCGCGGGCGCACCGTCGCCTCGCCCGCCGCGATGGAACCGGGCGCGGCACTCTCCGGCACCGTCGGCGCGGTGCTCGATCCGGTCTTCGCCCTGCGGGTGAAGGTGCGCGTGCCGGCCGGGCGCTCGGTGCGCGTGGCCTTCACCACGCTGGTGGGCGAGACCCGCGAGCGTGCCATCGAGCTGGCCGACCGCTACAACGACCTCTACGGCGCCCAGCGCGCCTTCGATCTCTCCTGGACCCGCTCGCAGATGGAGCTGCAGGACATCGGCGCCTCCCCCGCGGACTCGGCGCTCTTCCAGCAGCTCGGCGGCCACCTGCTCTATCCCAACTCGGTGGTGCGCGCCCCCGCCGAGGAGCTGATGCGCAACACCCGCGGGCAGGAGGCGCTCTGGTCCCACGGCATCTCGGGCGACCTGCCCATCCTGCTGGCGATGATCGACTCGTCGGACGGCCTCCCCAGCGTGCGCCAGCTCCTGCGCGCGCACTACTACTGGCGGACGCACGGCCTCACCTCCGACCTGGTCTTCCTCATCACCCTGCCGCCCACCTACCTGCAGGAGCTGGGCGAGGAGCTGCTCGCCACCGTGCGCGGCTCGACCGAGGTGGGCCTGATCGACCAGCCGGGCGGGGTCTTCATCCGCCGCCAGGACCTGCTCTCGCCGGAGGACCTGACCCTGCTCCGCACCGTCGCCCGCGTCCACGTGGTCTGCGACGGCGTCGGCCTGGGCGCGCTTCGCGACCTGCCCGAGGGGCCCGAGGAGTATCCGCCCGAGCTCGAGCCGAAGCGCGCCCTCGCACCGCCGGCCCCGCGCCCGCTTCCGCTCCGGGCCGCGCCCGAGCCCGCGCCGCTCACGCTCTTCAACGGGCTCGGCGGCCTCACGGCGGAGCTCGACTACGAGATCCGGCTCCGCCGCGCCGAGCTGCCGCCCGCGCCCTGGGCCAACGTGATCGCCAACCCCGCCGGCGGGTTCATCGTGAGCGAGTCGGGCGCGGGCCCGGCCTGGGCGGGCAACAGCTTCTTCTTCCGGCTTTCGCCGTGGCGCAACGACCCGGTCGGCGATGCGCCGGGCGACATCCTCTACCTGCGCGACGAGGAAACCGGCGAGATCTGGTCGCCGACGCCGAGCCCGATCCGCCACGCCTCGCCGTACACGGTGCGCCACGGCGCCGGCAGCTCGACCTTCACCCACGAGCACGGCGGCATCGAGACCTCGCTCGTGCTCGGCGTGCCGCCCGACGATCCGGTGCGCATCGCGCGGCTCACCATCACCAACCATGGGTCCGCCACCCGCCGGCTGAGCCTCACCAGCTACGTCGAGTGGACCCTGGGCGTGAACCCCGACCGCACCCGCGAGCATGTGCGCACCCGATACGACCGCGCCACCCAGACCGTCTTCGCCCGGAACTGGTTCGATCCGACGTTCGCGGGGCAGGTCGCCTTCAGCTGCATGAGCGCGAAGCTCTCGAGCCACACGACCGACCGCCGCGAGTTCCTCGGCCGCGATGGCGACCTGGCGCGCCCGGCCGCGCTCGGGCGCCAGGCGCTCGGCGAAGGCTCGGGCCTCGGGCAGGATCCCTGCGCCGCGCTGCAGGCACCGGTCCGCCTCGCCGCCGGCGAGAGCGCCACGGTCGTCGTCCTGCTCGGCGCCGCCGACGGCGAGGATGCCGCCCGCGCGCTGGCGGCCAGGTACCGGAGTCCGGAGGCGGCCGCCGCCTCGGTGGACGCCGCGGTGGCCGCCTGGCACCGGCGGCTGGGCGTGATCCGGGTGCAGACGCCCGATCCGTCGTTCGACGCGATCCTCAACCGCTGGACCCTCTACCAGGCGCTCTCCTGCCGGATGTGGGCGCGCTCCGCGGTGTACCAGTCGAGCGGCGCCTTCGGCTTCCGCGACCAGCTCCAGGACGGCATGGCCTTCGTGTACGCCGAGCCGGAGGTGACCCGGGCGCACCTGCTGACCTGCGCCGGCCGCCAGTTCGTCGAGGGAGATGTCCAGCACTGGTGGCATCCGCAGAGCGGCCGCGGCGTGCGCACGAAGATGACCGACGACCTGGTCTGGCTCCCCTACTGCGCCGACCACTACATCCGCGTCACCGGCGACCGCGCCGTGCTCGACGCCGAAGCGCCCTACCTCCGGATGCGCCCGCTGGCGGAGGACGAGCACGAGGTCTACGACCTGCCCCAGGATTCCGGCGAGACCGGGACCCTCTACGACCACTGCGTCCGCGCCCTGCGCCGCGCCTCCACCCACGGCGCGCACGGCCTCCCGCTCATGGGCGGCGGCGACTGGAACGACGGCATGAACCGCGTCGGGGTCGAGGGCAAGGGCGAGAGCGTCTGGCTCGCCTGGTTCCTGGTGGACACGCTGCGCCGCTTCGCGGCGCTCGCGGACGCGCGCGGCGACGCGGCCGTGGCCGGCGAGTGCCTGGCCACGGCCCAGGGCTACCAGGAGGCCATCGAGCACTCGGCCTGGGATGGCGCCTGGTACCGCCGCGCCTACTTCGACGACGGCACCCCGCTCGGCACCAGCACCGCGGAGGAGTGCCGCATCGACTCGATTGCGCAGAGCTGGAGCGTGATCTCCCGCGCGGGCGACCCGGAGCGCTCCGCCACCGCCATGGCGTCGCTCGAGGAGCACCTCGTCCGGCCCGACGCGCGCCTCATCATGCTGCTGACGCCCGCCTTCGACCGGATGGAGCACGACCCCGGCTACATCAAGGGGTACCTCCCCGGCGTCCGCGAGAATGGCGCGCAGTACACCCATGCCGCGCTCTGGGCCGTGCTGGCCACCGCCGTGCGCGGTGACGGCAACCGCGCGTTCGAGCTCTTCCAGATGATCAATCCGCTCACCCACGCCCGGACCCCGGCCGAGGTCGGCGTCTACAAGGTCGAGCCCTACGTCGTCTGCGCCGACGTCTATACCGCCGAGCACCACCTCGGCCGCGGGGGCTGGACCTGGTACACCGGCTCCGCGAGCTGGATGTACCGCGTCGGCATCGAGGCGATCCTCGGCTTCCGGCGCGAGGCGGATGGGCTGTCACTCGACCCGTGTGTCCCCAGGGAATGGAAGGGCTTCACGCTCGAGTACCGGCACGGCGAAACGGTGTACGCGATCGAGGTGCGCAACCCGGCCGGGACCGGCCGCGGCGTGCGCGAAGTGCGGATGGATGGAGTGGTGCTGCCGGAGGGAAGGATTCCGCTGGTGGACGACGGCCGCCGGCGGGAGGTCGTCGTCGAGCTGGGCTAGGTCACGGCGCGCTCACTCGCCGAGCGGCCGCTGCGTCCCGTCGTAGAGCGCCTGCGCGCGCCGCCGCGCGTCCGGGTCGCCGAAGATCTTCTCGCCGTCCCAGCGTCCGTTCTCGATGAAGACCTCGGAGATCTGGCGCCCCGCCACGGCACTGCCGGCCATGTAGACCCCGGGCACGTTGGTCTCCAGCGTGAGCGGATCGATCGCCGGCTTTCCCATTGCGTCCAGCGTGATCCCGATCCGCGAGAACAGCGTCAGGTCCGGGGTGAACCCGGTGAGCGCGAACACCCGGTCGGCCGGCAGCCGGTGGTGCGCGCCGTCGGCGGCACGGATGGTCACCGCGTCGTGGTCGATCTCGGTCACGATGGCGCCCATCCACGCGGTGATCTCCCCCGCCTTCACCCGGTTCTCGATGTCGGGCCGGAGCCAGTACTTGAGACTCGGCTTGAAGGCGCCGCCGCGGTGCACCAGCGTCACTCGCGCCCCCGCGCGGAAGAGCTGCAGCGTGGCCTCGACCGCCGAGTTCTTGCCGCCGATCACCACCACGTCGAGCCCCGACCAGCGGTGCGCCTCATCGAAGTAGTGGCTCACGTGCGGGCGCGATTCGCCGGGCACGCCGAGCAGGTTGGGCCGGTCGAAATACCCGGTGGCGAGCACCAGCCGCGCGGTCCTCAGCGTGCTCACCCCATGGCGCGACTCGAGCGTGGCCGTGATGGCGCCGTCCTCGCGGTGCGCATCGGTCAGGCGCACGTAGGTGCGCACCCGGATGCGCTCCGCCCGGACCACGCCACGGAAGTACATCAGCGCCTCCTCCCGCGACGGCTTGCCTCCCGCGCTGACCAGCGGATGCCCCCCGATCTCCAGCCGTTCCGGCGTCGTGAAGAAGGACATCCCGATCGGGTAGTGCACGATCGCGTTGGCGATGGCGCCCGCATCGATCACCAGCGGGTCGAGGCCGCGCCGCTTCGCCGAGATTGCGCAGGCGAGCCCGACCGGCCCCGCGCCCACGATGAGCACCTGTTCGTCGGTCATGCTCCAATGTACCTCCGGACGGGCCACCCTACCGCCCTCCCGCCTTCCGGCGTTAGTTCCGTCATGTCTCGTGCCTTCACCAACGAGGACGCCTCGGGCGAGGCGCTGCCGGAGCACCGCTACCCGCTCCCCGGCCGCGACGACCCGGCGTACCCGCTGGCCGCCGCCCGCGCGCTCCTCGCCGGCGCCAACATCGGCGATTCCTCCGGGGCTGAGGACGCCACGGGCTTCGTCTTCGGCGCCCCGGAGCTGGTGCCCGCCGTGCGGCTGATCCTCGAGGACGCCCGCAGCCGCGGCGACGACCGGCTCGAGCAGCTCGCGGAGCGGTTCCTCCGGCGCGCCGGCGCCGCGGTCGAGGACGCCTGACCGGCATGCCGGCCCGCCGCCCGCCCCGCCTCTTCCTGCTCTCGCCCGCGCATGCCGGTGGCAAGCGAGCGCGGCTCCTGCTCAACGACAACGCGTCGTTCGCCCTGGCCGAGCGGCTCCGCGCTACGGGCGGCGTGCCGCTCGGCGAGGCCTTCAGCTTCGTGAGCGGGCTCTACTTCCGCGGCAAGGTCACCTACGCGCGGCGCTTCGCCCGCCCGCCGGCGGGCCGCCCCGGCGTGTACGTGATCACCGCGAGCCGCGGCCTGGTGCCGGAGGCAACCTGCGTCGGCCCCGAGGACCTCCGCGAGTTTGCCGGCGTGGACATCCACAGCGGCGACCCCCGCTATCGCGCGCCGCTGGAGCGGGACCTCGCCGGGCTGCTCGCCGTCCGCGGCGCCGAGATCGTGCTGCTCGGCAGCATCGCGACGGGCAAGTACGTGGACGTGCTGCTGGAGATGGCGGGCGAGCGGCTGCTCTTTCCCGTCGAGTTCGTGGGCCGCGGCGACATGAGCCGCGGCGGCCTCCTGCTGCGCGCGGCGCGCGCGGGAACCGAGCTGGAGTACGCACCGGTGGCGGGCGCCGTCCGGCGCGGGCCGAGGCCGGCGAAACTGGGAGCGCTGCCGTGAGCGTCAAGAAACGCGTGCCGCGCGCGGCGGCCCCTGCCCCGTCGCGCCTGACCATCCCCCAGCGGGGCGACGTCACCCTCGACCTCGGCGGGCGCGCCCTCGAGCTCACCAATCTCCACAAGATCTACTTCCCCGAGCGGAAGCTCGCCAAGCGCGACCTGCTCCAGTACTACGCCGACATCGCGCCGGTGCTGCTCCCGCACCTCGTCGGCCGCGCCATCACCATGAAGCGCTATCCCAACGGGATCCACGGCAAGTTCTTCTTCATGAAGCGCGCGCCCGACCACCGGCCCGACTGGATCGAGACCTGCTCGATCCGCCACGCCTCGGCCGGCATCGTCGCCTTCCCGCTCGCGCAGGACCTTCCCTCGCTGCTCTGGCTGATCAACCTCGGCTGCATCGACCTCAACCAGTGGTACGGCACCTGCGACGATCCCGACCGGCCCGACTACATCCACTTCGACCTCGACCCGGTGGAAGGGGTGCCGTTCGAGCGGGTCCTCGAGGTCGCGCTCGTGGTGCGGCAGGCGCTCGAGGCGCTGGGGATGGCGCCGCTGGCCAAGACCAGCGGTTCGAGCGGCATCCACATCTACGTGCCGATCGTGCGCGGGCCGCTGCAGAAGAGCGTCTGGACCATCGCCAAGCAGCTCGCGGTGCAGCTCGCGAAGCTCTACCCGAAGATCATCACCGCGGAATACCGGATCGCCAACCGCCCGGCCGGGCGGGTGCTGGTGGACTACAACCAGAATGCCTGGGGCAAGACGCTCGCGTCCATCTATTCGGTGCGCCCCAATCCGGATGCGGCCGTCTCGACACCGGTCACCTGGGCGGAAGTCGAGAAGGGCTTCGACGTCGCCGACTTCCGCCTGGACAACGTGCCGGCCCGCGTCGCGAAGCTGGGCGACCTCTGGACGCCGCTGCTGCAGAAGCGCGGCCGCTTCGACCTGGAGAAGCTGTGAGCCTGCCGCTCCGCTTCCCGTTCGAGCCGATGGAAGCCGAGGCCGCCGACCAGCTTCCCACCGGGCCGGACTGGCTGTTCGAGCCGAAATGGGATGGGTTCCGCTGCCTCGCCTTCCGCGATGGCGACGCCGTCCGCCTCCAGTCCAAGGCGGGCAAGCCGCTCACGCGCTACTTCCCCGACGTGGAGGGGATGCTCGCGGACCTGGGTGCCCGCCGGTTCGTGCTGGACGGCGAGATCGTGATCCCGGTGGACGGGCGGCTGTCGTTCGACGACCTCCTCCAGCGGATCCACCCGGCCGCGAGCCGCGTCGAGAAGCTCGCAGCGGAGCATCCGGCGCGCGTCCTGGTCTTCGACCTGCTGGTGGACGAGCGGGGGCGCTCGCTGGTGAAGCTGCCGCTCGCCGAGCGGCGCCCGCGCCTCGAGGCGTTCGCGAAGAAGTACTTCCCGCGGGCCGGCGCCGTCCGGCTCTCCCGCGCCACCAGCCGGCGGACCACTGCCCTCAACTGGCTCTCGACCGGCGGCGGCGGCGAGCTCGACGGCGTTGTCGCCAAGCGCCTCTCGCTCCCGTACCGTTCGGGCGAGCGGGACGGCATGGTCAAGGTGAAGCGCCAGCGCACCGCCGACTGCGTCGTGGGCGGGTTCCGCTACGCCTCGCGCGGGAGGGAGGTCGGCTCCCTGCTGCTGGGTCTCTACGACCGGAAAGGGCTGCTCAACCACGTGGGCTTCTGCTCCAGTCTCGATGCGCGGGTCCGGAAGGGCCTGCTGGGGAGGCTCGAGGGCCTGGCCGGCCCGCCGGGCTTCACCGGAAAGGCGCCTGGCGGCCCGAGCCGCTGGAGCACCGAACGCTCGGCGGAATGGACGCCGCTCCGGCCCGAGCTGGTCGTCGAGGTCGGGTTCGATCACGTCACCGGCGGCCGGTTCCGCCATGGCACCAGGTTTGTCCGCTGGCGGCCCGACAAGGCGCCGGGGCAGTGCACCATGGCCCAGCTCGACGGCTGACCAAACGGAACCGGCCCCGCGCCTGTACTACGGTCATGGGCGGCCACCCTGGCCCCCGGCAACCCCTGCAGGAGCATGGCTCATGACCCGCATCAGGACGTATCTCCTCGCCGCCGGACTGGTGGCTCTTCCCTTCGCCGGCACGCTCGAGGCACAGCAGGCCGATACGGCCGTCCGCCGGCCCGCCATGCGCGCACAGCGCGGCGCGATGGCGATGCGCGGTGCCCCCAATGCGGCGGCCCGCATCCTCACCATGCGCGAGGACCTCAAGCTCACCAGCGAGCAGGTGGCCCGGCTCGAGGCGCTCGAGAAGAAGCAGGGCGAGCAGCAGCGCGCCATGCGCGAGCAGATGGAGACCCTGCGCAAGCAGATGCTCGCCAACGCCGAGGCCACGCGCAACGAGATCAAGGCCACGCTCAACGACGAGCAGGAGGCCCGGCTCGAGGCGCGCATGAAGGAGCGCGGCGAGCGGATCAAGCGGCGGGGTGAGCGCATGCGCCAGGGGCGTGAAGGCCGCGGCGCCTGATTCCGGTGAAACGGAGCTCATCGAGCGCACTCGCCGGGGTGACACCCAGGCGTTCGGTGAGCTGGTGCGCCGCTTCCAGCGGCGCGCCTTCGCCGTGGCGTGGCGGCTCCTCGGCCATCGCGAGGACGCCGAGGACCTGGTGCAGGACAGTTTCATGACGGCGCTCGACCGGCTGGACAGCTTCGAGACCGGCCGCCCGTTCGGCCCCTGGCTCCTGCGCATCGTGGTGAATCGCGGCCACAACGCGCGCGCCGCGCGCCGCGTCCGCGCCGCGGACGAGCTGCCCGCCGGGCTGGCCGGCACTGCGCCCGCCCCGGATCGGGCGGCCGAGAGCGCCGAGCTGGGCAAGCATATCGACGCCGCGATCGGCGA
>CAMLLJ010000040.1 GCA_946480845.1 uncultured Gemmatimonadota bacterium | reverse complement strand
CCGAAGGCATTGAGCCGCTTGCTGCGCACGGCCCAGTGGGTGGCGGCCACGGCCGCGCCGCCGGCCAGCGCCGCGACGATCAGACCCCGCAGCACCAGGTCGATCGTGGCGACGACCCCGCTACTCAAGCGTGCCGCCGGCCTGTACGGTGCGAGTCTCGCCCGCGGGGGTGAGGCAGGTGAGCGTGTATCCGCCGGTGCCGAGGACCGCCGACTCGAGGACGTTGAGGTCGCCGGTGCAGCTGGTCCAGGCGCGGCCTTCGGGCCGCCTGAAGGCCACGGTGACCCAGGCGTCCCGGCCCGAGGCGCGGATCGAGCGCGCGAGGGTGGGTGTCAGGCTGTCGACGCCGAGGATGCGGAGGGTGCGCGGGGCGGCGCCGTGATGGGAGCCGCGGTAGTCGTCGGCGAGGTCGAGGAGGCGGGAGATTTCCGTGCCGAGGGTCATGAGGTCGGCGGCGGCCGAATCGGCCGCGGTGCGCGGAGCGTCACCCCGGCCGCCGTCGGCCGGCTTGCCGCCGCCGCAGGCCGCGAGCAGCGCGGCGGCGGCGCAGAGGGACCAGGCGCCC
Organism: uncultured Gemmatimonadota bacterium; assembly: GCA_946480845.1. The sequence continues at coordinate 14,200 of CAMLLJ010000040.1, read as the reverse complement.
CTCATTCCACCGCGAACTCGCGGTTGAACACGACGTCGAACGCGAAGGTCTTGGCCCGGGTCCGCGTCTCCATCGCCTCGGCGATGCGGCGCAGGCGCTCGGGAATGCCGAGGATCTTGTCCTGCGCCTTGCGCCCCAGCTCGTTCAGGCCCGTGATCGTCTCGATCTTCCAGTACTTGATCTGCTCCTGCACGATGCGCAGGTAGTCGCGCGGGCCGTAGATGCCGGAGCGGCGGATCACGTCGGCCAGCTCGCGGAAGCCGGGGATGGTGACGCCCGGCATGTCGATGGCAGGCAGGATGAACGAGGCGGAGTGGAGCGCCTGGTCGGGGTCGCGCGCCAGGATCTCCTTGAAGATCGAGCGATAGAAGGCGAAGTGGCGCGCCTCCTCGCGAGCCACCCGGTCGAGCACGCTGCCGAGCGTCGGGTCGTACTGCCCCACGATGTGGCCGGTCATCGCATGCGAGTGCTGCGTGGCGCGCTCCTGGACGGTGGTGTACGCGAAGACCCGGTAGGGGTCCTGGTCCCACTCCGGATGGAAACCCGCCTTCAGGTACTCGAACTGCATCTCCTCGAAGCGGCGCTCGCTGAACAGGTGCGTGTCGTGCACGTAGAGATGCAGCACCTGGCCGTGGCGGTCCTCCTCCGCGGTCCAGAGGTTGTTCCAGGACCGCCAGTGGCTGTCGTCCCCCAGGTGCGTGGCCAGCAGGCGATGAAAGTGGGGCAGGCCTTCCTCGGTGAGGGTGTTCAGCGCGAGCGCGGCGCGGGCGTGGTCGGGAATGCCCGACGCGCGCTTCGCCATCGCGGCGCGGTGCTGGTCGGGGTCCTCGTCCTCCCGGGGGCCGATGAGGTCGTACGGGAACCAGAGCTCCCGCTTCTTCTCGTGCTCGCCCATCATCTCGAACACGATGCCTTCGAGGTCGCGCAGGACTTCGACCTTCGAGAAGACTTCGCGCTGGGGCTCCGTGAGGCTCATGGCGACTCGTGGCCCGGAGGGCCGCTCCGACTGCGGGGATTCGGCGTACGAAGGCCCGGAACGCACGCGGGGCCGGTCTCGAATGATAATCGAGCCGGCCCCCGGAGCCCAACGATGCGCGGCTACTCGATCGTGTCGAGCGCCTTCTCCAGCAGCAGCCAGGTGCGGCCGCCGACGTAGGCGGGCCGCTCGATCACCCGCCGCCATCCGAGCGCCGCCAGCAGGCCTTCCGCCCCCAGGTCGTCGGTCCAGAACTCGGCCAGGTGTGCCGACTCGGAACGGGCATGCTCCTCGAACGCCGCCAGCAGGCGGTGGCCGTGGCCATGGCCGCGCTGCTCGCGGGCGACGCCGATCTCGATGAGCTGGGCGACGCCGCCCCGCAGCGTGAAGCGGAGCCCGCCGATCCAGTCGCCGATCTCGTTGCTCAGCACCAGGAAGCGGTCGTCCGCCGGGCCGACGCGGCCGGAGCCCTCGGCCTCGAGCTCAAGCAGGTCGTGGAACCAGTGCGCGAAGTCTTCGTCCTGTCCCATTTCCCGGATCTGTGTCTCGCTCATGGCCTGGTAACCACCTTCCCGGCGGATTGGTTCCCTGGACTCCCATCCTTGCATTTCCAGTGCCGTTTCCCCGCCGCGGCGCCGCGGCCGCGGCGCCGCGCGGCATCCCGAACCATGACAGCGGGTTGGAGCGCGCCGCCGGCGGCCGGGCGGCCCGCCCGTGTGGGATGCTTCCTGCGGTAGCTGTTCTACGGTGGAGATGCTCCGGACGCTTCTGCCGACACACCGTGATGCGGGACACGCGACGCGCGGCGTTTCGCGAGGGGACGCCGGCCGCCGACCCTGCTCGTCAGCGGAGCCCGATGGCGATCGCCACCACGACCGCGGTCCCGCCCAGGACGACCAGGGCGGCCAGCAGCGGCGCTGCAAAACGAAACCACTGCTCGTAGCGCACACCGGCGGCGCCAAGCATCGCCAGCAGGGCGCCGTTGGTGGGATTGACCACGTCGGCCAGGCCGGCGCCGTACTGGTAGGTGAGCACCGTCACCTGGCGCGAGAGGCCGAGCAGGTCGGAGAGCGGCACCAGCAGCGGCATGGTGAGCACCGCCTGGCCGCTGGTGCTGGGGACCGGGAGGTGGAGGAGACCGTGCGCCGCCATCATGCCGAGCGCGGACAGGGTGACCGGGAGGTCGGCGAGGGGCGTGAACAGGCCGTTCACCACCGTGTCGATGATCCGCCCGTCCTGGAGCACCACGAAGATCGCGCGGGAGAAGCCGACGATCAGCGCCGCGTAGGCCATCGAGCGGAACCCGTCTACGAACGCGTCGGCAGTCCCCTCGACTCCGAGGCCGGCGATGAGGCCCGCCAGCACCCCCATGACGAAGAAGATTGCGGACATCTGGTCGAAGTCCCAGCCCCAGCGCATCACCCCGGTCACGAACAGCACGAACGCTGCGCCCACCACCAGCAGCACCAGCGCCGGCCGGCGACCCGTCTCCACCTCGGCGGCGGCCTCCGCGGCGCCGGCGGCGGACCGCGTGCGCGTCGCGTGCCGCATCGTCCCCACCGTCCAGAGCCCGAGCGCCGGCACGAGGAAGGCGTAGCGGAAGCCCTGGCCGGAGAGGAGCGGAAGTCCCGCCACCTTCTGCGCGATGCCGACCAGGAACGGATCGATCGGGCTGAACGCCGCGCCGACGACGGCGGCGCCGATGCTCATGGCGACGGCCGTGGTGCGATCGAAGCCGAGGGTGCGGGTGAGCAGCAGGAGCACGGGCACGAAGGCGATCAGCTCCTCCTGCATCTGGATCAGCACTCCTCCGAGCCCGAAGAGGAGACAGCAGACCGGCACGACCAGCACCTCCCGGTTGGCGAGCGCCTTCACGAGGCGCCGGACCACATGGCCGAGTGCGCCGGTGCGCTCCACCACGGCAAAGGCGCCGCCCACCAGGAAGACCAGGGAGATCACCGATACCGCATCCGCCATCCCGCGCGGGACGGCGACCACCGCCTCGAAGGCGCTCACCGGCGCCGCGTCCACCCGATGGTAGGTGCCGGCGACGACCACGCTCCGGCCGGCGGCGGGATCGTCGCGGCGCTCGAACTCTCCCGCGGGGAGGATGTGGGTGAGGGCGGCAGCGAGGAAGATGAACCCCACCAGCAGCACCAGCGGGTGGGGGAACCGGGGAAAGGTCATCGGCTCACGCCGCGCGGCAGTCCCTGCGCACCGGCGGCCGGTTGCCGCAGGCAATCCGGTCGTTCATCCCGCTCGAGATCGTGGCGCACGCGGTGGTGCGCGCCTGCTGCTCCGCCTCGGATTCGGTGGCGCCCGAGGCGGTGGCGCTGTCCCGGCGCCCGTCGAACTCCATCACCACCGAGCAGGCCACCTGCTGGCTCGCCATGGTGCTGTACAGCAGGAAGGCCGCGAAGGCGGCACCGATGACGAGGGCCGCGAGCTTGCGGGGATTCACGGCTCGGCCCTCACCGCATCGCGCCCATGACCGGCGGGATCAGCCCGACCAGCCAGGTGACGCCGGACGCGATGGCCGCCTGCGCGCTGGTCGCCCCGGTGATCACCTTGAGCCCGATGTACATCAGGAACGCGGTCCAGAGGGTGAACACGTCGATATGCCCCACCACGGCCCGCGCCACCGGCGAGGCGGTGTCCATGAAGCGCGCCGGCCCGAGGCTCAGGCTGAAGCGCGACGTGATCGACGATTCCGGGACCACGAACGACTGCGCCGCGCTCACGAGGTACTCGATCAGCATCGGATAGAGCGCGAAGACGGCGATCGTCATCGCCACCGGCAGCGCGGGCTTGAGCCCGGCGAACTTGGAGACGATCCACAGCACGAGCCCGGCGAGGAGCGGGCCGATGATCGAGTAGACGGCCACGCCGACCAGCGCGAACTTCTCGCCCATCGAGCGCATGCCCGCCACCTGGTCCGCGGTGAGCTGCGGGTTCTTCTCCATGATCGACTGGCTGGCGACGCGCCACTCCGCGTCCATGACCGGGCGGAGGAGGTCCTTGGTCACGAAGAACAGGATGATCGAGGCAATCGCGAAGACCACGAGCGGCAGCCCGAACTGCCCGCCGCGGCGCCGGTCGTAGACCTCGGACGGGGAGAAGTAGATCTCGAAGAGGTCGCTGGGGCCCGGGCCGGCGGCGGAGGCGGGAGCGGTGTCGTTCATGTCGCGCATCTCCTGGTGGAGGAAGCGGGCAGGGCGCGTCAGTCCCCGCCGGGTGTGACCGACTGCTCGATCCAGCCGAGATAGGCGGCGCTCCCGTCGAGCGGGGCGGCCACGATCTCCGGAAGTTCGTAGGGGTGGCGGGCAAGCACGGCCGCCTCGAGCGCGGGGAGCGCCGCGCGCGTCGTCTTGAGCAGGCAGGCCCATTCCTCGGCCCGCTCGACGGCGCCCTGCCAGCGGTAGACGCTGGCGAGCGGGCCGGTCACCTGGGCGCACGCCGCCAGCCGCTGGGCCACCATCGCCTCCGCCAGCTCTTCGGCCGCCATCCGGGAGCCGAGCGTGGTGCGGAGCTCGACGCAGCGGCTCACCTGCCCGGGAGGTTCACCGTCTCGGCGCCGCGCTTGCCGTCGTCCACGGGGTTGACCATGGTGCGCCAGCCGCTGCGGAACTGGATCGTCATGCGGTGGCCGAGGGAGTCGGCGCTGACGCCGACGACGTCGGGGAGTGTCCGGGCGTAGGCCGCGGTGCTGTCGGCCGCCGCCTGGAGGTCGGTGCGGGTCTCCCCGGCATGATAGTGGGCGTATTCCCGCGCGATGGCCATGGCCTGCGCCTGCTCGACACCGTACCGGGCGTACTGGTCGGCCGGAAGGAGGCCCTTCTGCTCGCTCAGCTTGGGGTACTCGTGGTACGTCGGGCAGCCGGCGAACGCCAGCGTGCCGGCGGCGAGCACGAGGATGGAAGCGGCGCGGGTCATTCGTGGTCCCTGCGGTTCGAGGTGGCGTAGATGTTAGCTTGGAAGCCATCACCCCCGCCAGTGGAGCCGTTCATGCGCCCCCGTCACGCATTGCTCCTCCTCGCCCTCCTCGCGGCGCCGTCGCTCGCGCGGGCGCAGTCCGCCGGCGCCGCCCCCGCGCCTCCGGCCACCCGCGCCTCGGACCAGGTGGACGACTACCATGGGCGGCAGGTCGCCGATCCCTACCGCTGGCTCGAGGACACCGACGCTCCCGAGACCGCCGCATGGGTCAGCGCGCAGAACGCGGTGACGTTCGCGTACCTGTCCGCGATCCCCGAGCGCGAGGCGATCCGGAAGCGGCTCACCCAGCTCTGGAACTACGAGCGCTACTCGACGCCGTTCCGGCGGGCCGGCCGCTACTTCTATTTCAGGAACGACGGGCTGCAGAGCCAGTCGGTGCTCTACACCCAGCCCGCGCTCGAGGCGCCGCCACGGGTCCTGCTCGACCCCAACACGATGTCGGCCGACGGCACCGTGGCGCTCAGCATGACGGCGGTGAGCCACGACGGGCGCTACCTCGCCTACGGCACCTCCTCGAGCGGCAGCGACTGGCAGGAGTTCAGGGTCCGGGCCGTCGCCGACGGGAAGGACCTCGACGACCACCTGCGCTGGATCAAGTTCTCGGGCGCGTCGTGGACGCGGGACGGGAAGGGCTTCTTCTACAGCAGGTACCCGGAGCCGCGCGACGCCGCGCTGACCGAGTCGAACCGGAACCAGACGCTCTACTACCACCGGGTCGGGACGCCGCAGTCGGAGGATGTGCTGGCCTTCGCCCAGCCGGACCGGCCCGAGCGCGGTGTGGGCGCGCAGGTGACCGACGACGGGCGCTACGCGATCCTCAACATCTGGCAGGGGTCGGCGACGAAGAACGGGCTCTACGTCATGGACCTCGCCGATTCCGCCGCGCCGCGCGTGGACGTGCCGGTCGTCCGCCTGCTCGACGCGTTCGACGCCCAGTACAGTTTCCTGGGCAACGACGGCCCCGTGCTCTACGTGCAGACCGACCTGGAGGCCCCGCGCGGGCGGATCGTCGCGATCGACCTCCGCCGCCCCGACCGGAGCGCCTGGCGGGAGATCGTGCCCGAAGGGAAGGATGTGCTCACGAGCGCCGGCATCATCGCCAATACTCTGGTGCTCAGGTACCTGCACGACGCCCGATCGGTCCTTCAGCTGGTCCGGCTGGATGGGACGCCGCTGCGCGACATCCCCCTGCCGGCGGTGGGGACGGTCGGGAGCATCTCCGGGGAGCGGACCGACCGGGAGATGTTCTATTCGTTCACATCCTTTCTCTTCCCGACCACGATCTACCGGTACGACTTCGCCAGCGCCGCGTCCACGGTCTTCCGGGCGCCGAGGATCGAGTTCGACACGGGCCCCTACGTCACCGAGCAGGTCTTCTTCCAGAGCCGGGACGGCACTCGCGTCCCGATGTTCATCACCCGCCGGCGCGATCTCGGGCGCGACGGATCGGCGCCGACCTACCTGACCGCGTACGGCGGCTTCAACATCAGCACGCCGCCCGCCTTCTCGGTGAGCAACCTGGTCTGGCTCGAGATGGGCGGCATCCTGGCGATGCCGAACCTCCGGGGCGGCGGCGAGTACGGGGAGGAGTGGCACCAGGCGGGGATGCTCGGCCGCAAGCAGAACGTCTTCGACGACTTCATCGCCGCGGCCGAGTACCTGATCGCGGAGGGGTACACCTCGCCGGCGAAGCTGGCGATCGCCGGGGGATCGAACGGCGGGCTGCTGGTGGGCGCCGCCATGACGCAGCGCCCGGAGCTGTTCGGCGCGGCGCTGCCGGCCGTCGGCGTGATGGACATGCTGCGCTATCACAAGTTCACCATCGGCTGGGCGTGGGTGCCGGAGTACGGCAGCGCCGACAGCGCGGCCCAGTTCGAGTACCTCATCCGCTACTCGCCGCTGCACAACCTGAAGCCGGGGACCGACTATCCGGCCACGATGGTGACCACCGCCGACCACGATGACCGGGTGGTCCCCGGGCATTCCTTCAAGTTCGCCGCCGCGCTGCAGGCCGCGAACGCCGGCCGGCGCCCGGCGCTCATCCGCATCGAGTCGAAGGCGGGCCACGGCGCCGGGAAGCCGACCGCCAAGATCATCGAGGAGCAGGCGGATCGCTGGGCGTTCCTGTCGCGAACCCTCGGCATGCGCCCAGTCCTTCCGTGAGGCGGGGCGCGGCGGCGCGACTGGCCTGCCTGCTGCTCGCCGCCGCGGTCCCGTCCGGGTGCCGCGCCGACCCGCCACTCGACCCGGACCGCGAGCTCACCGTCTTCGTCGCGGCGTCACTGCTCGGCCCGTTCGAGGAGATCGCCGCCGAGCTGGAGCGCGCGACGCCGGGACTCGCGGTGCGGCTCAATGCGGCAGGATCGCAGCAGCTCGCCCGGCAGCTCTCGCTGGGCGCGCGCGCCGGGGTCTTCGCCTCGGCCGACGAGCGGTGGATGCAGTTCGCCCGGGAGCGCGGGCTGGTCGAGGCGCCGGTGCCGCTGGTACGAAACCGCCTCACCGCCGTCTTCGCGGATCGCCCGGAGCTCAGCGGCATGACCCTGCTCAACCTGGCGAGCCCCGGGGTGAAGGTCGTGCTCGCCGAGCCGGCGGTGCCGCTCGGGCGCTATGCCCGGGAGGCGCTCCGCAAGCTGGGCGCCGCGCGCGGGTTCGGGCCCGATTTCGCGGCGCGGGTGGAGCAGGCCGCGGTGTCGCTCGAGCAGAACAGCAACGCCGTGGCGTCCCGGATCCGGCTCGGCGAAGCCGACGCCGCGATCGTCTATGCGTCCGATGCCCGCGCCGCCGACTCGGCGCTTCGCGTCGTCCCGATCCCCGAACCGTTCAACGTGACCGCCACCTATCCGATCGCCGTGGTCCGCGGGGCGGAACCGGCCGCGCCGGCGAGAGCGTTCGTCTCGCTCGCGACGGGGCCGGCGGGACAGGCCATCCTCGCGCGGCACGGCTTCATGCCGGCGGACAGCAGCTCCCCGTGAACGGCAGGGAAGCCGGCCTCCGCGTCCTCGGAGCCGCGGGCGCGGGCATCGCCATCGCCTTCCTGGTCCTGCCCGTCGCCGCCATCCTGCTCCGGACCGGCCCGGCCACGCTCGCCGGCCGGCTGGGCGAGCCGCTCGTCCTGGCAGCGCTACGGCTGAGCCTCGTGACCAGCGCCGCCTCGACGGTGCTGGTCGTGGCGCTGGGCCTGCCGGTGGCGCTCCTCCTCGCCATGCACTCCTTCCCGGGCAAGCGGCTGGTCGAGACGCTCGTGGCGCTGCCGATGGTACTCCCGCCGACGGTGGCGGGCCTCGGGCTGCTGCTCGCCTTCGGTCGCTCGGGGATCCTCGGGGGAGCGTTCGAGGCGCTGGGGTTCACCATTCCCTTCACCACACTTGCGGTGGTGCTGGCGCAGGCCTTTGTCGCCATGCCCTTCTTCATCACCACCGCCGTGGCCGGCTTCCGGGAGGTGGACCCCGCCTACCTCGACGCAGCGGCCACGCTGCGCGCGGGGCCGGTGCACCGGGCGCTTCGCGTGCTGGTCCCGCTCTCGCTGCCGTCGCTCATGGCCGGGGCGGCGATGGGCTGGGCGCGGGCGCTCGGCGAGTTCGGCGCGACCATCACCTTCGCGGGGAACCTGCCGGGGCGGACCCAGACCATGCCCCTCGCGGTCTACCTGAGCCTGGAGACCGACCTCGAGTCCGCCGTGGCGCTCGCCGTGCTGCTCCTCGCCGTGTCGTTCGCCGTGCTCTTCGCCGCGCGCGGCTGGACCGCGGGCCTCACCCGCCGGAGCGATGCTCAGGGCGAGCGTCGCTAGCCGGCGCGGGTCGTTCGCGCTCGAGGCGGCGCTGGAGGTGCCGGCCGGCGGCATCCTCGTGCTCGTGGGTGAGAGCGGTGCCGGGAAGACGTCGCTGCTGCGCGCGCTCGCTGGCATCGACCGGGTCGATGCCGGCCGCATTACGGTGGGCGATGCGACCTGGCTCGACTCGGCGCGGCGGATCGACATCCGGCCCGAGCGGCGCAGCGTCGGATGGGTCGGCCAGGACCCGGCGCTCTTTCCGCACCTCACGGCGGAGGAGAACGTGGCCTTCGGGCTCCGCGCCGCGGGCGCGGCAGACTCGAGCGCGCGCGCCCGCGCGCGAGTCCTCATGGAGGAGCTGGGCATCGGGCCGCTTGCCGGGCGGCTGCCGCGGGACCTCTCGGGCGGGGAGCGGCAGCGCGTGGCGCTCGCACGGGCACTGGCGCTCGAGCCCGAGCTGCTGCTGCTCGACGAGCCGTTCAGCGCGCTGGACCCCGGCACCCGGCGAGGCATGCGCGCACTGCTCAAGGCGGCGCTTGCCGGCCGGCACGCCGCCACCATCTGCGTCACCCACAGTCCCATGGAGGCGCTCGCGCTGGGCGAGCGGATCGCGGTCATGGAGCGCGGCCGCATGGTGCAGGAGGGCATGGCCGGCGACCTCCTGCGCCGTCCCAGGTCGTCGGTCGTTGCCGAGTTCCTCGGCCTCAACTTCTTCCGCGGGAGCATCGCGGCGCGGCACGACGAGGGGCTGGTGGACATCCGCACCGGAAACGGCACGGTCACCGCGGTCGATCCGGGCGGCGACGCCGAGGTGTTCGTCGCGGTGAGCCCGCGGGAGATCGTGCTCTCGCTGGAGCGGCCAGCCGGCAGCGCCCGCAACGTCTTCGAGGGGAGGATCGCCGAGCTCGCGCCCGAGCCGCCAGCAGGTGAACGGGTGCGGGTGGCGCTCGCGAGCGCGCCGCCGCTGGTGGCCGAAGTGAGCCGGAGCGCGGTCGCCGAGCTCCGGCTTGCGCCCGGCGCCACGGTCTACGCCGCGTTCAAGGCGACCGGCGTGGTGCCGTATCGATGAGTTTACCTTTCCGCATCACTCGACCCTGGAATCGTCATGAGCGGCATCGCGAACATCCCTGCCCCCCGCAATGAGCCCGTCCTGTCCTACGCCCCCGGCACCGCGCCGCGGCAGGCGCTCAAGGACGCGCTCGGCACAGTGGGGGGCGAGCAGCCCGAGATCCCCGTGGTGGCCGGCGGCGAGGAGCTGCGCCCCGGCAAGCTGAACGACGTCGTCTCGCCGCACCGGCACCGCCACGTGCTGGCGCGCGTGCACCAGGCGGACGGCCGGGCCATCGACAGTGCCATCGCCGCCGCGGTCGAGGCGCAGCGCGACTGGGCGCGCTGGCCGTTCGAGGACCGGGCCGCCGTCTTCCTCAAGGCGGCCGACCTGCTGGCCGGCTCATGGCGCGCGCGGATCAACGCCGCCACCATGCTCGGCCAGAGCAAGACCGCCTTCCAGGCCGAGATCGACAGCGCCTGCGAGCTGATCGACTTCCTCCGCTTCAACGTCCACTTCGCCGAGCGGATCTATCGGGAGCAGCCGGAGAGCGGGCCCGGGATGTGGAACCGCCTCGACCACCGCCCGCTCGAGGGGTTCGTCTACGCGATCACGCCGTTCAACTTCACCGCCATCGGCGGCAACCTGCCCACCGCGCCGGCGCTGATGGGCAACACCGTCGTCTGGAAGCCCGCGGCGTCGGCCACGCTCAGCAACTGGCACGTCTTCGAGCTGCTGCGCGAGGCGGGGCTGCCGGACGGCGTCATCAACTTCGTGCCGGGGCCGGCGGCGGCGATCTCCGATGCCGTGCTCGCGAGCGAGCACCTGGCGGGCATCCACTTCACCGGCTCGACGCCGGTGTTCCAGTCGCTCTGGCAGACGGTCGGGGGCAACCTCGCGAAGTACCGGGGGTACCCGCGGCTGGTGGGCGAGACGGGCGGCAAGGACTTCGTCCTCGCCCATCCGAGCGCCGACGCCGAGGCGCTGGCCGTGGCGCTGGTGCGCGGGGCGTTCGAGTACCAGGGGCAGAAATGCAGCGCCGCGTCGCGGGCCTACATCCCGAAGTCCCTCTGGCCCAGGGTGCGTGACCGGATGGCCGACATGATGAAGACCATCCGGATGGGCGACGTCGCCGACTTCCGCAACTTCATGGGCGCGGTCATCGACCAGAAGGCCTACACCAAGATCACCGGCTACCTGAAGGCGGCGAAGAAGGACGCCGGGGTGACGGTGATTGCCGGGGGCGGGGCGAAGGACGCGGAGGGCTGGTTCATCGAGCCGACGCTGATCCAGGCCGAGGACCCGGGTTACCGGCTCATGTGCGAGGAGATCTTCGGGCCGGTGCTCACCGTCCACGTCTATCCGGACCGGAAGTGGACCGAGACGCTGGCGCTGGTGGACGGCACCAGCCCGTACGCGCTCACGGGGGCGGTGTTCGCGCAGGACCGCGCCGCGGTGGCCGAGGCGTCGGCGGCGCTGAGGAATGCGGCGGGGAACTTCTACGTCAACGACAAGCCGACCGGCGCCGTCGTGGGGCAGCAGCCGTTCGGCGGTGCCCGCGCCAGCGGAACCAACGACAAGGCCGGCTCCGTCCTCAACCTGCTGCGCTGGGTCTCGCCGCGCAGCATCAAGGAGACGTTCGACCCGCCGAAGGACTACCGGTACCCGTTCATGGAAGCGGAGTAGCGCGGCGGTGCGCAAGTCCATACCTTGGAGTCGGTCATCGCTTCCTCTGCAAGGGAGGTCCCGCCGATGTCGGATGCCTTTCGCAATTCCGACGAATTCGACGAGCAGGCCCACCAGCTCTACAATGAAGGACGCTACGACGACGCGCTCGCCCTCCTGAAGGAGGGCACCTCCCTCTATCCCAATTCGGTCGAGCTGCAGGTCGGGATGGCCTACGCCTACCTGGCCCGCGAGGACTTCGCGTGGGCCCGCCGGGGATTCATCGCGGCGCTCACGCTCGATCCCGACCACGAGGACGCGCTCGCGGGCATGGGCGAGACGCTGCTCAAGGTCGGGCAGCGCGAGGGCGCCATCCGGGCCTTCGAGCGGATCCTCCAGCTCGGGTTCCAGGACGATCACGACCTGATGCTCCAAGTGGGCCGGGCGCTCTTCCGCGAGGGCCTGGTGGCGCCGGCGCACCGCTTCTTCGAGCTGGCGGCCCAGGCGCATCCGGATTCGCCCGACGCGGCGGCCTCGGTGGGTTACGCGGCGCACCGGCTCAGCCGGGACGGCGACGCGCTCTACTGGCTCCGGCGCGCGCTCGAGATCGACCCCGACTACGCCGAAGCGCGCATCTACCTGGCCAACCTCCTCTACGACCGCGGCGAGAGCGAGGCGGCACTGCACCACCTCTCGCGCACCCGGCCGGAGGACCACTTCGACGAGCTCGCCATCTGGCGGCACATCGAGCTCCGGAAGACGTACTACCGGCTTCCCGACGACGATCCCGAGCTCGCCGCCTGGTTCGGGCGGCTCGACGAGGTGGCGGGCGAGCCCGACATGGTCGAGTTCCTCCTCGCCGAGGTCGAGGCACAGCAGCCCGACGGGACGGTCCGCGACCCCACCCAGCTCGAGCTCTTCGGCACCCTGCTGACCGAGCTGCATGCCATGCAGAAGCGCCACGGCGGCGGCGAATCGCACGTCGTGGCGAGCCTCGCGGGAGCCACCTTCCGGGGGGACTGGGAGGAGATCCTGCTGGAGATGAAGGCCGCCGAGCGGGACGGGGCCCACACCTCGCTGCTCGACTTCATGACCCGCCACGCGCGCCTGGGCCAGACCGAGACGGGCGTCGTGATTCCCGTGACCAGCGCGGAAGCCTTCATCCGCGGGGCGGCGGAGGCCGGGGTGCTGCGCATCATCCAGTAACCCGCGGCCGGTCGCACCGGCCGTTCGCGGGTATCTTCCAGCATGACCGCCACGCTCTCCCCGCTCTGGACCGCCGGCCTCCGGCGCGAGGTGCTCCCCAACGGCCTCACGCTGCTGGTCCAGCGCGACGACTCCGCGCCGGCCGTGGCGGTGGTGACCCACGTGCGCGCCGGGTTCTTCGATGAGCCCGATGAATGGCTCGGCATCTCCCACGTGCTCGAGCACATGTTCTTCAAGGGCACGCCGACCCGCGGCGTGGGCGCCGTCGCCCGGGAAACCAAGGCGGCGGGCGGCTATCTCAACGCCCACACCAGCTACGACCACACCGCGTATTACGTCGTCCTTCCCGCCTCCGGCCTCGCCACCGCCCTCGACATCCAGAGCGACGCGCTGCGCCGCTCCCTGATCGACCGGGAGGAGCTCGCGCGCGAGCTCAAGGTCATCATCCAGGAGGCGAAGCGGAAGCTCGATTCGCCCGGCGCCGTGGCGCACGAGACCCTGCACGAGGTGATGTTCGACCGGCACCGCATCCGCCGCTGGCGCATCGGGCACGAGGCGCAGCTCGCGACCTTCCGGCGGGAGGACGTCCACGGCTACTACGCGAGCCGCTACGTGCCCGGCCGCACCATCGTGGCGATCGTGGGCGACATCGACGAGGCGGACGCGCTCGCGCTCGCGCGCGAGCGATATGGAGACTGGACCGGCACGGAAGGGCGCATCGATCCGTCCCCGGAGGAGCCGTCCCGTCGCGAGGTGCGCGCCCGCACCCTGCGCGGGGACGTGTCGCAGGCGGAGCTGTCCCTGGGCTGGCGCGGCGTCCCGCCGCTGCACCCCGACGCCACCGCTCTGGACCTCGCCGCCGGCGTGCTCACGGCCGGCCGCGCCAGCTGGCTCTACCGCTCGCTGCGCGAGACCGGCATCGTCACCTCGGTCGGCGCGCACCACCACGCGCCGGTGGGGATCGGCGTCTTCGGGATCGGCGTCGAGCTGGAACCGGAGCGGCTGCCCCACGCCATCCGCGGCATCGCGGAAGCGGTGACGCGCCTCGCGCTGGCCGGCCCCGACGAGGCCGAGCTCGAGCGCGCGCGCCGGCTGCTGCTGGCGCGATGGGCGCGGCGGATGGAAGCGATGGAGGGACGGGCCAGCGCGCTCGCTTCGGCCGAAGCGCTCGACGGGGTGGACCTGCTCGATCGGGAGTATGCGGCGCTGGAGACGCTGGATGCCGCCCAGGTGCGCGAGGCGGCGGCGCGGGTGCTGGAGCCGGATGCGGTCTCGGGCGTGGCCTACCTGCCGCGGGCGCAGGGCGAGGACCTCACGGTCCGGATGCTCTCGGAGGCGTTCGCCGTCACCGCGCTGACATCGCTCGCGCCGGTCACGGCGGCAGATCACCGGGCGCGAGCGCCGGAAGTTCGCGTCCCGCTCCCCGCGCCCGTCGGCGCCGTGCATCACCTGGCGCTTCCCGGCGCCGACCTGCTGCTCCGCCGGAAGCGTGGCGTGCCCATGGTAACGCTCGGGATCTACGCGCCGCGCGTCGCCTTCGACC
>CAMLLJ010000039.1 GCA_946480845.1 uncultured Gemmatimonadota bacterium | reverse complement strand
GCCGCGCGCGGGCGGAAGGGCCCACCCCCGGGGCTCAGCGCCGGGGAGATCCTGAAGGAGAAGCGCGAGGCGCGCACCCAGACGCTGAAACCCAGGAAGAAGCCGGAGCCCTCACGATGAGCGCGCGAATCGTTGCGGCCGCATCGCTCGCGCTCGCGGCCGCCCTCGCCTGCGGCGGCGAGCGCGCCCGTCCCGGGGCAGCCGCCGCGGATTCGGCGGCCGTCGCCGCGCCGATGGTCGACTCCAGCATGCTGCTCATCAGCCGGGGGGCCGCCGTGGCCATCGCCGTGGACCGGGCGCCTGGACGGGTCGATTCGATCCTTGCGGCCGAAGGGATGACCGCCGACGAGTACGAGCAGCTGATGTACCGGGTCGCGTCGGATTCGCTGATGAGCCGGTTGTTCCAGGAGGCGCTGCAGGGGCGTTAGGCGTGACGGGTGTCACTTCGGTTGCCGGCTGGATGCACGATACTGCATCGTCATTCAACCAGGACAGACCATGAAGGACACGACCGAGACACTGAACAGCTATGTCACCGACATGCTCTCGCTCGAGGAGCATATCAAGAAGGCGATTGCCGGGCAGATCGAGGACCTCGACAAGTACCCGGCGGTGAAGCACGAGCTGCAGGCCATGCACTCGACGGCGGAGTCGCACATCAGCACCCTGCAGGGCCTGGCGAAGAACAAGGGCGGCAAGGGCCCGGCCGACATGATCAAGGAAGCCGGCTCGATGGTCCTCGGCCTCGGCGCCGCGGCGATCGACCTGGTCCGCACCGAGAGTCTCCCCAAGAACCTGCGGGACGACTACACGGCGTTCAGCCTTGCCAACATCGGCTACGTCATGCTGCACACCACCGCGCTCGCCCTCGGCGACCGCCAGGTGGCCGAAGTCGCCCACCGGCACCTGAGCGACTATGCCCGGGTCGTCATGACGCTCAACAACATCATTCCGGGTGCGGTCGTGCAGTTCCTGAAGGAAGAGGACCTGCCGGTCAACGACGCGGCGCTGGCCGAGGTCTCCCGGAACATCGAGGAGGTCTGGCACCAGCCGTCGGGGACCACCGCCGGAAACCTGAACAGCACCTGGCAGCGCTAGTCCGCCTGCCGGAAACAGAAAGGACTCGCCGGGCGGCTGCCCGGCGGGTCCTTCTGCGTTGGCGAAGCGTCAGGTCTGCCCGCGGACCGGGCCGGTGGACCGGAGCCGCACCGCGGGACGCTTCATCGGCTCGCGGTGCATCATGTTGAAGGAGGAGACCCCTTCGCGCTCCGACACCGTCCAGTTCACCGTGCTGCTCCGCTTCTGCCGCATGACCTCGAAGCGGACCGATTCCCCCGGGGCGTAGGACGACATGATGCGCATGGCGTGACTCACCGACTGGGGCTCGCGGCCGTCGATCGAGAGGATCACGTCGCCGGCACGGAGCGGCAGGGTCGAGTCGGCCGGCGCCTTGAGCACCAGCACGCCCTTGCTGGTCCCGAAGTACTCCCCCAGCCCCTCGTTCAGCTCGGCGAGCTCGAGGCCCCGGCTGCCGTAGAAGGTGAACGTGTTCCGGAGCCCTTCCAGCGCCGGCATCAGCTGCTCGATCCGGCCGCGCGGCATCGTCTGGAAGACGTAGTTGCCGCTGAGCTCCTGCGCCACGATGGTGGCGTTGCGGCGGTCGTTGCCCCGGCGGTACTCGACCCGGACCGTGTCGCCGGGCTCCAGTGCCTGCGCCAGCTCGACCAGCTGCCGGCCGGCCGACTCGCCGCGCAGGCTGGTGTCCCCGAATTTGGTGATCACGTCGCCGTCCCTGAGGCCGGCCTTGTGGGCAGGGCCATCCGGGGTCACCGACTCGATCCGGGCGCCGGCGGCATCCGCGTCGGAGTCGGTGGCGACGGTGACCCCGATCCGGGGCCGACCGAACATCATGGTGTAGGCGCGGACGGCTTCCCTGGCATTGCCGGCCCGGCCCTGGGCTGCGAGCGCCGGGGTGAGGGCCATGAGGAGCGCCACGGAGGCGCCCAGCCACTGACGAGTCATGGTGCGAATCTCCCTGAGTGAGGTGTTCTGCTACGGGGAGAGATGCGGCAGGCCCCCGGATGGTCGCGCTAGCGGCGGCGGGAGCGGCTTTCGGGACGGGGGCCGTAGACCGTCGTCACCCCGAATTCGCCGGCCGACCAGAGCGCCAGGATCGAGGTGATCCCGGCGATGGTCCGCTTCTCCTGCTCGGCGTGGATGACCAGGCCGTAGGTGTCGGCCACGAAGTGGAGGTTGTCGAGGATCTCCCGGGCCGCCTTCCGGTCCACCGACCCGTGCCAGTAGTCCACCTGTTCCAGGATCATCTCCCCGTGCCGCCGGAAGAACTCGCCCAGGGAGAAGACCCGGGTGGCCCGGGTGCTCCGGGTGCGGCAGAGGATCAGGAGGTCGCCCAGGTACTCGTCCCACAGCTCGCCGAGCTGGCGCTTGGAGGAGCGGCGGAGGAGCCGGGCCCGTGCCAGCGAGAACTGCGCCTGGGTGCGCGGGCGGAACCGGGGCACGACGGGGTGCAGGTCGAAGAGCACCCGGCCGGTGTACTCCCCTTCGGCGTCGATCTCGTGAAAGCCCCAGGTGCGCCGGAGCTGCGGCCACGACGCGATGGCGAGGACCTTGGGTTCCCGGCTGTCGAGGAGGATGAACCGGCTCTGGTCGTACTTGACCACGGTGATCCAGTGGCCCCACTCCTCGACGCAGAGCAGGACCGGGATGCCGCGCTTGAGGTAGCGCACCAGCTCCCGCCGGGCCCGCTCGGCGTCGGCGCGGCGGATGGTCAGCAGGTCGCAGTCGAAGGCCTGGGCCGCCCGCGCGAGCTGCAGCTCATCGGTGCCGTGCCACCAGTGGGTCCCCGCCACCCGCGACAGCGCGCGCTCGTCCTTGAGCACGCCCAGGACCACCAGGGCATGCTTCAGGGCGAAGGGCCCACACTGCCAGAGATTGGGCTGCGGGTATATTCCCATCAATCACGAGGCAAAAAGGTTCGGGAAGGTATACGGGAGCTGTGCCTATGGGCAGGGACCGCGGCTCGGTGGTCGTCCTCTACAACAGCGTGAGCGACGAGGGCTACGAGAGCCTCAAGCAGGTGGATCCCACCACCCTCGGGTTCACCCCCGAGTACGACATCGCCGTCGCCACCGTGAAGGAGGAGTACGACGCGATCGTCAAGGCGCTCCGGACCGAGCGGTTCCGGGTCCGGCCCGTCAACCTGCGCGAGAACATCGCCAACCTCGAGCGCGTGGTGAAGCGCCACCCCCCCGACGCGGTCTTCAACCTGGTCGAGTCCTTCCACGACGACGCCGACCTGGAGCCGGCGGTGGCCGGGTTCCTCGAGCTGTACCGCATACCTTATACCGGGGCGAGCCCGCTCTGCCTGGCCATCTGCCGGCGGAAGGGGCTGATGAAGCAGCTCCTCATCGCCAACCGGGTCCCCACCCCGCGCTTCCTGCACCTCTGGGAGCCGCTCACCACCCAGCGCCACGGCCTCCACTATCCGCTGATCGTCAAGCCGGCCCGCGAGGACGGCAGCGCCGGCATCGAGGCGGCGAGCGTGGTGCACGACCGGCCCCAGCTCCTCGCCCGGCTGGAGAAGGTCTTCGCCGAGTTCGGCGCGCCGGTGCTGGTTGAGGAATTCATCGAGGGCCGCGAGCTGCACGTCGGCGTCCTGGGGAACGACCCGCCGCTGGTGCTGCCGCCGCTCGAGTACGACTTCTCCGGGCTCCCGCCGGACCAGCCGGCGATCATCAGCTACGCCGCCAAGTGGGACCCGCTCCAGGAGGTGTTCCACCGGGTGGGCTCCCGCTGCCCCGCCGACCTCTCGAAGCGCCTGCTCAAGCGCGTCGAGGAGGTGGCCCTCCGCGCCTACCGCGTCTCCGGCTGCCGCGACTACGCCCGCCTCGACATCCGGGTGAACCGCGACAATCACGTCTACGTGCTGGAGGTGAACCCGAACCCGGACCTGACGGAGGGCGTGTCGTTCATGCATTCCGCGGAGGAGGCGGGGCATCCGTTCCCGCAGACGCTGCGGGAGATCGTGGAGATGGCGATGGCGCGGAAGCCGGCGCCGGCGCCGGTGCTGCAGGTGTAGCGGGCCCGGCGCTCGCATGCCGACGGCGCTCCGGCGCTCCGGCTGCGCCAGGACCCCATGCCGCTCCTTCGGACAAGCACACAGTCCTGCGGCGCGGCATGGGGTCCTGGCTTCGCCCATGCATCAGAGCTCACCGGGCACCCGACCGTCCCGACCGTCCTGACCGTCCTGACCGTCCTGACCAGCCGTGACCTGCACCACCACGCCCGCCCGCCGCACCCCCTATCGTTGCCTCGGAACCGACACGCATCTCAACCCTGCGAGGCACCATGACAGAACGTTCCAGGACCGGCGGCGCCGGCCAGGAATCCATCGGCGGCGGCGACCAGCCGGAGGAGCGCTTCGAAACCCCGACCGGCGGCGCAATCGAACACCACGGCAAGGGCCCGCACCCGTCGTCCCACGACCGTCCCGACCGTCCCGACCGTCCTGACCGTCCTGACCGTCCTGACCGTCCCGACCGTCCCGACCACGACCCCTCCGCCCAGGCCGACGGCGACGACGGCGATCCCGCCACCGGCGGGCGGGGCCGCTCCACCCGGAAGGGCGGGAAGGAAGGCTGACATGAGCGTCAACGATGAGTACACGGCCGACCGCGACCGCCGCCGCCCTCGCGCCGAGGCTTGGCGCGGACCGGAGCGGCGTATCGCGACGCCCGCGGGTGGACAGCTCCTCGAAGAGGGCGACGAGCCGACCGGCCCCATCGGCAACTTCGCCGGCAGCGACACGGAGTTCACCACCGCGGGCGGCCAGGGGAGCAACCAGCCCAACGACTGGACGCACCGGCGCGACCAGACCGACGTCGGCGCGCTCGGCGCCGACGACCGCGAAGGGCGCGAGCCGGACGAGGCGGACCCACGCACCGGCGGCACCGGCGACGAAGGCGGCGCCGCGACGATCGGCGGGAGCGTCTACGAAGACCAGGGCGAAACGGAGGACGCGCCCCGCTACGGTGACTGGGTGCGCCACAGCAGCGGCACCAGCTCGGGGGCTCGCGGCCACGAGGGCGAGGACTTCCCCGGCGAGCACACCTATGGGGAGGCCCTGGCAGAGGACGAAAGGAGCACGGCGATGGGACGCAAGGAACCGGATCGGAAGGACGCGGATCCGAATGAGCAGAACGCCCCTCCGGCATCCACCGGCGACCGGATGGGCAAGGGCAGGACGCAGAAGGGGCCCACCGGGGAGGGTCAGATCGGCAACGCGCAGACCGCCGATGGCGGGGAGCGCGACCGGAAGTCGCACCCGCCCGGGCAGAAGTAGCGGCTACGGCTACGGCGACTGCGCTCGCGGCTCCGCCGTGAGCGCCGCGATGCGCCGGCGCGCTGCGGCGACCTCCGGCTGCAGTTCGGGATCGGCATCGCGCCAGAGGTCCACGAACCGCTCGTAGTAGCCGAGGGCAGAGGCCCGGTCGCCCCGCTGCTCGGCGAACTCGCCGAGCCGCCGGAGCGCGAGCGGGTAGAACGTGGCGTCCTCCGGATCCTCGCCGGTGGACGGTGCCTCGACACCCGCCCGGTAGTACGCCTCGGCCGAATCGGCCGCGCCGGCCTTGTCGAAGGCATGTGCCGCGTAGAAGGTGCCGCAGGGCATGCAGCTCTTCACCAGTTCGGCAGCTCGGGCATAGGCACGCGCCGCGTCGCCCCAGCGCCCTTCCGCCTGCGCTTCGAGTGCGTCCCACCAGAATCGGTCGTCCTCCGCCCGGGACTCCGGCGGACTCGTGGCCTCATCCAGCTTCCGGTACTTCCGCACGCTGTCCGGCTCGCCCAGCAGCGCATGGATCTCGGCCAGCGGGTAGTGAGGCCAGTCGGCCTCCGGGAGTTCGCGCCAGCCGGCGGAGGCCTTGATTCGCGCGATGGCGGCGCGGGCAGCACCGGGGCGGTTGCGCTGCCGGGCATCATGCATCGGCGCCACCAGTGACCAGCCGGCGGCGCGCGAGTCGTTGTCGGCCGCAAATGCGAGACGCGCCGCAGTATCCGCCGTGCCCTCCACCTTGCGGAGCTGCCCGCGCATCTCGCCGATCAGGGCGCGCCGGAAGATCGCGGCTTCGGCGGCGCTCGCGGGAGCTGCCGCGATCCGCGCATCGGTCAGGACGCTCTCGGCCGCCGCCAGGTCCCGCTTCGCCAGCCCGATGTCCACCAGGTGACCGAGGACGTACGGATGCCCCGGAAAGCGCTGCGCCGCGAATCGGTTGAGGCTGTCCGACTCCGCCCACTTCCCCTGCGCCAGGTACGCGAACGCCAGGTTCACCACCATGGACATCACCGGGCTCGGCCCGGCGAGCCCTCGGCGCAGCAGCGTCTCCGCCTCCGCGAAGCGGCCGTCGCGGTTGTAGAGCAGGGCGAGGTTGTTGGTCGCGGTGGGATTGTCGGGCGCGATGTCGAGCGCCGCCTGGAATGCCGCGATGGCGCTGTCGGTGTTCCGGCTGGCGAACTGATAGTAAGCCGCCTCGGTGAGGTACCGCTCGAGCGGGGGCAGGCGGTGGCGGAAGCGGAACGCCGCCGCCGATGCCTCGGTCCGCTGCCGGCCCATCATGCCCATGTTGAAGTACGCGGCCGCCAGGCTTCGCCAGGCGGTGGCGAAGCTCGAGTCGACCTGCAGCGCGCGCAGGAGCAGGTCCCTCGACTGGGTGAAGTCGCCCTGGTCGGCGTAGCGGCGGGCCCGGCTGTAGAGCCGGAGCGCCGGCAGCGACGCCGTGGTGACCTGCGCCAGCGGCTCGCTGGCGCGGATGGACCCGAGCGACTCGCCGATCCGCTCGCGCAGCTCGGCGGAGAGCTTGTTCACTGCGCCGATCAGCTCCGCGTCCGACGCGGCCGTCACGCGCACCGGCAGCAGCGTGGTGCCCGAATCTGCGCGCACCACCCGGGCCGTGATGACGTAGCCCTGGGGCAGTGCCGCGATCTCGCCGAGCAGCACGCCCTTCGCTCCCTCGCGCTCCGCCACCTCGCGGGCCACCGCCTCATCCAGCGGCGTGTTCGGCTCGCGGCCCATCCGCGTGAGCGCGGCGCCCACGTCGCGCGGGTCCACCAGGCGCACCGCGCGCGACTGGCCCAGGTCCACCCGCAGCGCCTCGGTGACGGTGACCGCGAGGTCGGCATCCACGCTGCGCGCCGTGAAGTCGCCGAGCACCAGCCGGTCGTCGGCGGCGAGCGCGCCCGAGGAGAGCAGCGTGCTGCCCGGGCCGATGCCCAGCGCGCGCGAGCCGGCGTACGCGGCGGTGAGCAGGACCAGCGCCCCCAGCGCCACCGCGCCCCCCATCAGCGCGCGGCGCCAGGTGAAGAACCGCTGGTGCGGCGCCTCCGGCTCGTAGCGCAGCGCACCGGTGGCCCGGGCCCGCGCTCGCCGGCGCTCGAGCACCCCCGTATACAGCATCACCGGCAGCCCGGCCAGCATGCAGGCGAGCGCGAGCACCCAGACCCAGTTCGGCAAGGCGAGCGCGCGGGAGGCGACGAAGGCGATGCCGGTGACGGCAGCCGTCGCCGCCAGGAACAGGCCGGCGATGCGCGCGGGGTGCGCACGCCGCACGGCGGCCTCGGCCGACGCGCGCACCGCGGGGACCGGGGCGGTCGCCGCCGCAGTCCCGCCGGACGGCGTCGCCAGCAGGTCGAGGCGCCCGAGCAGCTCGGCCGCCGACTGCCAGCGATCGGCGGGATGCTTCTCGAGGCAACGCATGACCGCCGCAGCCAGGTCCCCGGGGATGGCGGCGCGGTGCTGGTTCACCGGGTCCGGCACCGAGGTGACGTGCGCGGCAAGCATCGCCTGCGGCGTGCCGGTGACGAATGGTGTCCGTCCCGCCAGCAGCTCGTAGCCGACGGCGCCCAGCGCGTAGATGTCGGCCCGGTGATCGACGTTCGGGTCGGCCGACGCCTGCTCCGGCGCCATGTAGGCCGGCGTGCCCAGGGCCATGCCGGTGCCGGTGAGCGCGGTGCGCGGCTGGAACCCGCCCCCCTCGGCGGAGGCCGTCACCGCCTTGGCGACGCCGAAGTCGGTGACCAGCGCGTGCCGGCCGCTCAGCAGGATGTTGTCGGGCTTGATGTCGCGGTGCACCAGGCCGCGCGCGTGCGCGTAGGCGAGCGCCTCGGTGACGTCGCGCAGGATGCGCACGGCATCGTGCACCGGCAACGCGCCCTCGCGCGCGAGGCGCGCCGCGAGCGACTCGCCCTCGATGAACGGCATGACGTAGTAGAGGAGGTCGCCGGCCGCCCCGGCGGTGAGCAGCGGGACGACGTGCGGATGCTGCAGCGACGCCGCCATCTGGATCTCGCGCTCGAACCGGTCGGCGTGCACCCCGGCCGAGGTCTCCGGCGGCAGGACCTTGATGACGACGCGGCGGCCGAGCCTGCCTTCCTCGGCGAGGAAGACGCGGCTCATGCCGCCGCCGCCGAGCTCGCGCTCGATGCGATAGGTGGTGCCGAGGATGGCCTGCAGCTGATCCTGGAGCTCGGTCATCTGGTCCGGGGCGGGAGAAGTGCTCCAAGTTACATCCGCCGCCCCCCGGTCCGCCTCCCCCGCCGGTCAGCCCAGCGTACAACTCCGTGCCGGCGCCCCTTCCAGGTAGTCCAGCACGTCGTTCGCGGTGTAGGAGGTGCGGCCGGCAAGGAACCCGGCGATGCCGACCAGGTCGTCCCCGCTGGTGAGCAGGGGCGGTTCCACGCGCCCTTCGTCGCGCACCTGCGCGTGGCCGATGTTTGCCATGAGCGCATTGCAGAGGCAGCGCCGCCCGACGGTGTCGGCCTCGCTCCCGCCCTTCTCCACGTAGGCCGCGACCGGCTCGGCGGCGCAGCGGTAGCCGATCCGCCCGTCGGGCCGCGCATACGCCTCGCGCAGGTAGCCGAGGTCGCAGACCCGCTCGCGCTCGGGGCCCGAGGCCACCGGGTCGTCGGGCCAGCGGACCACCTTGAAGGGGTACCCGGTCGGCGAGGCGCGCGGATCGGTCACCACGTCCACCTCGCCGCGGGCGGCATGCGCGAGCACCGAGCGCTTGTACTCCGGTGTCAGGCCCGACTCGTCCGCGTAGGCGAAGAGGGTACCGACCTGAATCCCGGCCGCGCCCGCCGCGCGTGCGCTCGCGAGTGCCTCCGGAGAGCCGGTGCCCCCGGCCAGCCAGAACGGCACGCCGAGGTCGCGCATCGCGGCGAGGTCGGCGATGTCGCGCTCGCCGTAGATCGGCTCGCCGCGGTCGTTGAGCTGCGGCTTGCCCCGGGGCGGCGCGTTGTGGCCGCCGGCGGTCGGGCCCTCGACCACGAAGCCGTTGACCTCGCCGCTCGCCTTCCGCGTGAGCATCGTCGCCAGCGACTCGCTGGACACGATGGGCAGGAACCAGGGCCGCCTGAGCTGCGGCACGTCCCTGCCATCCCAGTGCTCGGCGGGATCGAGCGCGCACTCGACCACCTGGCCGGCCGCCGCCCCGTCGACGTCGAGCCGCAGTGTCGCCCGCTCGTGGCGCGCGAGGCGGTCGAGGATGCCGGGGATCTCGCGCGGGATGCCCGCGCCCATCAGCACCGAGTCCACGCCGGCGAGCATCGCGCCGTAGAGCGCGGCGAGGTTGGGGAGCTGGACCTTGGTGAGCAGGTTGATGCCGACCCGGCCGCCATGCCCCTCGCGCGCGAGCCAGACCTCGACGAAGCTCGCCAGAATGGTGACCCGCTCGCGCATCCGGGCCGCGCCCTGGCGGTACATCGAGAGCATCCTGTACGGCGCGCCTGCCGGCCGCCCCTCCGGGAGGAAGTACTTCCGGAGCGCCGCCTCCGCGGCCTCGGGGAGCGGGAAGTGCTCCATGGCCCGCCGCAGGTGGCCGCCCGGATCGCCATCCTGCAGGCGCCGGACGAAGAGCGAATCGATGGCGGTGCCGGAGACGACGCCGAGCTGCCCGCGACGCGACACCGCGCGGGCGAGCGGCCAGCCGGAGACGCCGATGCCCATGCCGCCCTGGATGATCGACGGAAGCGCTGCCGTGTTCACGAAGGTCCCTCCTCGGGTGAGGCTCAAACATGGGGACCTTGCATGAAGCAACCGTGAAGCCAGCACGAAGCAAGCCCGCCGCAGCCCAGGCATCGGGCCGCGGCGGGCTTGTACGGCGGGCCTCGGTGCCGCTCAGCGCATCGACACCAGCTCGGTGGACCTGAGTGTCAGCTCCGACCCCGCCGGCAGCACTGCCTCGACGTCGCCCGAGCCCAGCGAGATCACCGTCCCGGCCGCCGCGCCGATGGCGGCGCCGAGCACGATGTTCTTGAGGTCCGCGTCGCCCAGCACCGCGCCGAGCACCGCGCCCGCGGCCGCACCGATGCCGGCCTTCTTGATGGTCTCGTTGCGCGTGTCGCCCTGGGTCTGCAGGTTCGTCGCCACGACGTCGGCGTCGAACGCGTAGTCGCGCCCGCCGAAGCTCAGCCGCTCGAAGTCGAGCCGGATGTAGGCGTTGTCGCCGGCCCGGTCCGAGTTGTCGAGCCCGGTCACGGTGCCGTGCACCGTGGCGCCGGCAGGCACCACGGTCTCGCCGTTGTCGGCGGTGACCGCGGTGGTCACCGTGGCCGTGAACCGATCGCCGACCTTGCTGCGGTCGGTGCCGAGGGAATCGTCCAGTCGTGCATGGAGCGTAGTGCCTATGGGCATGGAGCGGCCCGTCGTGGGGCGCGCTTCCGGCGCTGGTGTGTTGCCTGATTCGACCGTGGCCTGCCTCGCACAACCCGCGCCTGCCAGGGTGGCGGCGAGGATCGCCCCAATCGCGTGCATTCTCATGCGGTACGCCTCCCGGTGGTTCGTTCGTAGTCCCGTCGGACGTCTCATTCCTGCACGTCCAACCTAGCCCGGGACCGCGAACGCCCCCGTGACCGGTGTCACCCCGGCCGCATGATCAGAATCGCGAGGCCCTCAGCCGCACGTCTGCATGCCGCCACGCGCGGTCGAAGCGCACCCGCACCGCGCGCGCCTCCGCCGCCTTCCCCTGTGCGTCGAGGCTCTGGGCCAGCCCGAACAGTGACCACCCGTTCTCGGGGAAGTGCTCCAGGTCCTCGCGGTATGCGCGCTCGGCTTCGGCCGGCCGGCCCGCGGCGAGCAGCGCCTTCCCCAGCGACTGCCGGACCGGGTAGTACCAGTACGGCGGCTCGGTGTAGAGGAGCCCATCCTCCAGCGCCTGCCCGGCGCGGAACGCCGCCAGCGCCGCCTCGTGCCGCCCCGAGCGCAGCGCGATCTCGCCGCGCAGCATCTCGGCGCCGATCCGGAGCGCGGTGCCGTTCGGGCCCTCGGGGAACGCCGCCGCGACCGCGCTCACCGTGTCGAGCGCCGCGCGCGCCTCGGCCCAGCGGCGCTTCGCGGCGAAGGCGACGCCGCGCGCGTAGTAGGCCATCCCCGTGAGGTAGCGCAGGTCCTTCGGCGGCAGCCGCTCCGCCAGGATGGCGTCCCAGCGCCCGAACGTCACGTACGTCTGCCACACCACCGGCGTCACCGACTCGAGCCAGGGATGCGCGCGCGCCACGTCGGCGCCCACCGTCGCCGTCACCGCGCGCGCCGAGCGGAGCGCAGTGTTGCTCATCCCGGCGAACGACGCGGCGAAGTTCATGAAGTGGTAGTTGTGCGGGTAGTACCCCTGCGCGTAGACGCCCTGCCGGCTTGCCGCGGGCCCCTCGAGGTAGCTCTCGTCGGCGTGCACCGCGTGTTCGTTGGCCGCGATGGCGTCGAGGTAGCGCCCCACCCGGATGTAGATGTGACCCGGCATGTGCACGATGTGGCCCGCGCCCGGCATCAGCGCCGCCAGCCGCTCGGCGCAGGGCACGGCGCGCTCGGGATGCGCCGCCTCGACCGCGTGGATGAAGAGGTGGCAGGCGCCCGGGTGGCTCGGGTTGGCGGCCAGCACGCGCTCGAGCCGCTCGAGCATGGCCGGCGTGGCCGGCCGGGGCTGGCCGTCCTTCGTCCAGTAGTTCCACGGGCTCAGGTTCATGAGGGCGTCGGCGTGGAGCGTCTGCGCCTCCTGGTCCGCCGGGTACTGGTCTGCCACCTTGCCGATCGCCTCGGCCCACGCCGTGTCGAGCGCGGCCCGCTCGGGCGCGGGCACGGCGGCGTAGCGCGCGGCCAGCGCGCCGATCAGCGCGCGCTCCCGCTCGCTCACGCCGCCGGCGCGCTCCGATGCCCGCAGCACCGCCGCATGCGCCGCCACCGCCGACGCGGAATCCATCCCGCCGTTGATGTTGGGCCCGTAGGCGAATGCGATGCCCCACGCGCACATCGCGCAGGTGGGATCGAGCCGCTCGCCCTCGGCGAAGGCGCGGATCGCTTCACCATGATTGAACGCCCAGGTGAGCCGCATCCCCTGGTCGAAGTAGCGCTGGGCCGCCGGCACCCGCACCGTCACCTCGTAGTGGTGGCTGCCCAGGTTGTCGTAGAGCGGCACCGTCCCATCTCCGTGGCCGGCATGGGACTGCGCCTGCGCCGGCGCGGCGGGCAGCATGGCCACGGCGAGGGCCGCGGCCGCGAGCGCCGCGGTCGGCAGGATGCGGAGCTGTGGCATCGTACGTCCTCCAGGTCGTGCGTCGAATGGCTCGGTGGTCCGTCTCGACCTATATTGCGCAGGACCGCACCAGATCCCGACATGCACCCGGACCGCCCCTCGCGATGTCACCTCCCGGCCGGCCCGCTGACGCGGAAGTGACCCGCCTCCTCGGCGCCCTCCGCGCCGGCGACGACGCGGCGCTCGACCGGCTCTTCCCGCTGGTGCACGACGACCTCCGGACCATCGCGGCGCGCCTGCTGCGCCACGAGGCGCCGGGGCATACGCTGCAGCCGACCGACCTCGTCCACGAAGCATACCTCCGTCTGGCCGGCGGCCCCTCGGCCACGCCCGAGGACCGCGCCCATTTCCTCGCCATCGCGGCGCGCGCCATGCGCCACCTGCTGGTGGACCACGCGCGGCGCCGGCGCGCCGCCGAGCGCGGCGGCGGCGCGTCCCCGGTGCGGATCACCAACGAGCAGGTCGGCGTGGACCTCTCCTTCGACGAGCTGCTCGCGCTCGACGACGCGCTCGACCGCCTGGGCGAGCTCGATCCGCGGCTCCGCCAGGTGGTGGAGTGCCGCTTCTTCGGCGGGCTCACCGAGCCGGAGACCGCCCAGGCGCTCGGCGTCACCACCCGCACGGTGCAGCGCGACTGGGCTCGCGCCCGCGCCTGGCTCTACAGCGAGCTCTACCCGGCCGCGCCATGAGCGACCTGCCCCACTGGCGCCGCCTCTCCGATCTCTTCGACGGCGCGATGGAGCGGCCCGCCGCCGAGCGCGACTCGTGGCTCGAGGCCGAGTGCCCCGACCCCGCCCTCCGCGAGGACGTGCGCCGCCTGCTGGCCGCGCAGGACGTGACCGGGGTGCTCGACCGTCCCGTGCTCGAGGCCGCGTCCTTCCGCGACCAGCTCGAGCGCGGGCTCGAGGGGCGCTACACCATCGAGCGCGAGATCGGGCGCGGCGGGATGGCCACCGTCTACCTGGCGCGCGAGCACAAGCATGAGCGGCTGGTGGTGCTCAAGGTGCTCAAGCCCGAGTTCGCCAGCGCCTACGGCGAGCGGCGCTTCCTGCGCGAGGTGCGGCTCACCGCGCGGCTCGCCCACCCGCACATCCTCGCCTTCATCGACTCGGGCCAGGTCGGCGACCCGCCGCTCCTCTTCTACGTCATGCCCTACGTCGAGGGCGAGACGCTGCGCGAGCGGCTCCGCCGAGAGCGCGCGCTCGAGCCCGGCGCCGCCCTCGTCCTGCTGCGCGACCTGGCCGACGCGCTCGCCTACGCCCATCGCGCCGGCATCGTCCACCGCGACATCAAGCCCGAGAACGTCCTCTGCGTAGGCGCGCACGCCTACCTGCTGGATTTCGGGATCGCGACCCTGCCGGACCCTCCCGTCACCGGCGAGCACCTGACCGCCGAGGGCACCGCGATCGGGACGGCGGGCTACATGGCGCCGGAACAGGCGGCGGGCGCGGAGGCGAAGTTCCCCGCCGACATCTATGCCTGGGGCGTGGTGGCGCGCGAGATGCTCACCGGCGCGGGACCCGCCCACCTGGCACTCGACCGTGCGGTGCTCCCGGCCGGCGTGCCCCCCGCGTGCGCCAGGCTGATCAACGACGCCCTGTCCCCTGACCCGGGCGAGCGCCCGCCCAGCTCCACGCTGCTCGAGACCCTCAACGGCTGCGTGACGCCTGCGGGCGACTCGGGGCCCCGCGCCGCAATGGCGCCGCCGGCGCGCACCCGCCGCGCCCTGGCCGGCGCGGTAATCGTGCTGGCCTCGATCGCCGCTTTCGCGAGCTGGAACGCGCGGAGAGGTCCGGTGGGACCTCCCGTGGCCCCGGCCGCGGCGGGCGCGCTGCCGGCCCCCGTGGCGGTGGCCCCGCTGGTGAACGAGACCGGCGACTCGTCCCTCGCCGCCGTGGGCCGCCTCGCCGGCGACTGGATCACCCAGGGCATCCAGCACACCGGCGTCGTGAGCGTGGTGCCGTGGCCGTACGCGCTCCAGGCAGCCGCCGGCACGGACGGCGCGGGCCGCGTTGCCGCGATGCGCGGCGAGACCGGTGCGGGCACCGTCGTCACCGGGGCCTACTACCTGATCGGCGACCGGCTCCGCTTCCAGGTGGAGATCACCGACGCGCTTCGCGGCCGGCTCATCGGCGCGCCGGCGCCCGTCGAGGCGCCGCGCGACTCGATCTCCGCCGCGATCCTCATGCTGCGCGAACGGGTGATGGGGGCGATGGCGGTGCGCGCCGACGAGCGGCTC
>CAMLLJ010000038.1 GCA_946480845.1 uncultured Gemmatimonadota bacterium | reverse complement strand
CAGCTCTTCCAGAACGAGAAGATGGCGGCGATCGGCCAGCTCGTCTCCGGCGTGGCCCACGAGCTCAACAATCCGCTCACCTCGATCGCCGGGCTCACCGAGCTGCTGCTCGAGCGCGGCCCCGGCGGCGACGCCACGCGCCAGCACCTGCGCGTCATCCACGACCAGGCCGACCGCGCGGGCCGCATCGTGCGCAACCTGCTGACCTTCGTGCGGAAGGGGACGCCGGAGCCGGAGCCGTTCGACCTCAACGAGGTGGTGATGGGGACCTCGCTCCTCATCGCCTACGAGGTGCGCCTGCGCGACGTGGAGCTGGACACCCGGCCGAGCGAGGAGCCCGTCATGGTGGTGGGCGACCGGAACGAGCTGCAGCAGGTGATCGTCAACCTCGTCACCAACGCCGTGCAGGCGCTGGCCGGGCTGCCCGCCGGCCGCCGCCGAGCCATCACGCTGGAGACGGCCTGCGACGGCGACCATGCCCGGGTGGTGGTGCGCGACACGGGGGACGGCGTCCCCGCGGAGCACGTGCCCAACCTGTTCACCCCGTTCTTCACCACCAAGCCCGCGGGCCAGGGCACCGGCCTCGGCCTGTCGCTGAGCTACGGCCTGGTGCAGGCCCATGGGGGAACGCTCACCTACGCCCCGGCCCCCGGGGGTGGCGCGGAATTCACGGTCACCCTGCCCCGGGCCATGGTGCCGGCGCCGGCGCAGCGTGGGCCGAGCCGCAGCGTGCTGCTGGTGGGAGACGATGCGCAGGCCCAGCGGGTGCTGGGGGCGCTGTTCGCGCCGGATGGCCTCGCGGTGGACACGGCGCGCACCGGCGACCAGGCGCTGGCGCTCGCCGGCGGGCGGGACTACGCCCTGGTGGTGGCGGACGCCGGCATCGCCGTCTCGGCGGGCGAGCCGTTCGTGCGGGCGCTGCTCCGGGCCGATGCGAAGTGGGAGGGAAGGCTGATCACCATCGGCGGGCGGAGCGCGGCGGACGGACTGCACCGGGTGAGCAGGCCATTCGACCTTCGGCGGCTCCGGGCGCTGGCGGACCGGCTGATGGCGGACGCGGCGGGGGTCAGTACCCCGCCGCGCGAGCCGGCCGCCACGGATCGAGCGTGACCCGGCCGACGATGTGCGCCATGGTGCGCCGGACGTCCGGCATCCCCCAGTAGTTCCCCCCGGCGTCGAGCTCCTCGGCGCGGATGAACGCGCCGCTCGCCCGGAGGAAGATGTTGCCCGCCACGTCCGCGTCCTTCCCCGCCCCGTCCACCGTCAGCGCGTCACCCAGCCCGTCGAAGAGGTTGCCGCGCACCCGCGTGCGCGTCGTCCCCTCGAGCACGAGACCCTTCTCCAGCCGCGCGAAGACGTTGTCGTCGATCCGGTAGCCCCGGCTCGGCTCGGCACCCGCCGTGGGGGCGAAGAGGCGGATGCCCACCGCGCCACCGATCATGACGTTCGCGCCCAGGGTGTTGTCGCTGCCGTGCTCGATGGCGATCGCCGCACTGCGCGAGCCGATGATGGTGTTCCCGCGCACCAGGTTGCCGCTCGAGTACCCGAGCCAGAAGCCGTAGTCGGAGCTGTCGGCGCGATTGTCGATGAAGCTGTTGCCCCAGCTGAAGGTGGACTCGAAGGCGTTGTGGTAGGCGCCGGTCGCGTCGTTCCGGATCACCACGTTGCCGACCGAGGGGCGCACCTGGGGGCGGTGCCCGCTCAGGAAGAAGCCGTCGCCGGAGCGGGAAAGGTCGTTGTCGGCGATCGTGTTGGAGTCGCTCTGCTCGCGGAGGAGCAGCGCCGCCGAGTCGCAGCCGCGCCGGTAGGTGTCGCCTTCGCAGCGGACGTTGTGGTGCGCCTGGTTCCGGAGGATCGCGTTCTGCGACGAGCGCCAGAGGTGGATGCCCCAGCCGCTGTTGCCCGAGACGTCGTTGTCCGCGATGTGCGAGCCGCGCGCCGCGTAGAGGCCGATCCCGTTCTGCGCGCCGCGGGCCGTGACGCCGGTGACCGAGGCGCCGTCGGTGCCGCGCAGGTAGACGCCGCTCCCGTACTCCTCGAACGTCTCGGGATGGAAGATGTCGAGCCAGTCGCGCTCGTCGTAGGTGTCGCTGGTGGAGAGCAGCCGCTGGGCCCGGGACCCCGACACGTCGGTGCCGATGATGCGGTGGCTGCGCCCGCCCTCGATGCGGATGCCGAACCGGTAGCCGCGGATCGTCCCGCCGGTCACGGTGACGTTGTCCACGTTGCTGGCCGTGACGCCGCGGCCGACGAACTCGTGCGGCAGGGTGTCACCGCTCACCAGCGTCACGCCGGTGAGGTCGATGCGCGTGCCGGTGGACACCGCGATGATGACGCCGCGCTCGGCGGGATCGGGGATGCGGTAGCGGCCGGGGCAGATGCGGACATCGCCCTGGACCTGGGTGCCGGCGCGGGTCGGGCGGACGCAGGGCGCCGAGGCCGCGGGCAGGCCCGCCAGGGCGGCGGCGGAGAGGAGGACGAGCGGGAGCCGGACGGTCATGGCGCGATGTGCAGGACGTCGTCGATGGGGCCGGGGTGCCCGTCCCTGAAGACGCGCACGATGTCCTCGAGCGCACGGGCCTCGCGCGGCCACGCCACCCGCGCCATGGCCTCCGGCGGTGCCAGCCATTCCGCGGCATCGTGCTCGTCGCCCGGCACCGCCTCGGCACCGTCGGCGACGAAGGCGGCGAAGACCGGCACCAGGGCCACGGTGTCGATGGCGTGCTGGTAGAAGGCCTCGACCCGGCTCACGTTGTAGAAGCGCAGCGGGGCGAGCCCGGTTTCTTCGCGCATCTCGCGCAGCGCCGCCTCAGCCGGGCGCTCGCCGGGCTCGATGTGGCCGTGGACCACTTCCCACGCGCCGGGGCAGCGGCCCGGCGGGCTCCGGCGCAGCACCAGGCATTCGAGCGCCGGGCCCGCGCCGCGCAGGACGTAGACGTCAACGAGCGAGACTTCGACCCGGCTCAGGAGCGGCGCCGGCTGAGCACCGCCTCCAGCCGCGCGGAGAGCGCCCGCGCGCGGAACGGCTTGGTGAGGAAGTCGTCGGCGCCGAGCTGGAAGACGCGCACTTCGTTGTCCTCGTCGCCCTTGGCGGTGAGCACGATGACCGGGATGCTCCGCGAGGATACGCGGGAGCGGAGCTGCTGGAGCACGCTGTACCCGTCGAGCCCGGGGAGGTTGAGGTCGAGCAGGATGACGTCCGGCGCATGCCGGTCCACGGCGTCGAGCGCCTGCACGCCGTCGGCGGCTTCCGCCACCGTGTAGCCGTCCCGCTCGAGCAGGTCCCGCATCACCTTGCGGAGCGACTCCTCGTCCTCCACCAGCAGGATG
The DNA here is from genome assembly GCA_946480845.1 of uncultured Gemmatimonadota bacterium. Next base: position 11,559 of record CAMLLJ010000038.1, on the reverse strand, counting down.
GTGGCGCCGCGCTCCGACGTGGTGACGCCGTCGCCGCCGGCCAGCTCGTCCACCAGGTCGAAGTTGATGCCGAAGTCGGAGGCCTTCGCCGCGGGGGCCGGACCCGGTGCCGCGGGGGCGGAGGGCGCCGGCGGCGCCGCGGCCGTCCTGCCCGAGGGCCGGCCCCCGCCGCGACGGTCGCCCGGCACGTCGGTGACGCGGAGCAGCTCCTCGGCCGAGCTCTCCCCGGTGAGCACGTGCTGCAGGCCGCTCTCCCAGAGCGAGCGCATGCCGTTCTCGCGCCCCGCCTCGGCGATCCGGTCCGCGGTGGCGCCGGCGCCGACCAGCCGCTCCAGCTCGCCGTTCATGGTGAGCACCTCGACGATGCAGAAGCGTCCCCGGTAGCCGGTCATGGCGCAGTCCGGGCAGCCCACGGCCTTGTACAGCGTGGCGCCCGCCGGCACGAAGCGCCGGAGCTTGGCGGGGATGTCGTCGCCGGCCGGTGCGCGGCACGAGGTGCAGAGCCGGCGCATGAGCCGCTGGGCGATCACGCCGCGCAGCGCCGAGGCCAGCTTGTACGGCTCGATGCCCATGTCCACGAGGCGCGTGACGGCGTTGGACGCGTCGTTGGTGTGCAGGGTGGACAGCACCAGGTGGCCGGTCAGCGAGGCCTGCACGGCGATCTGCGCCGTCTCCTGGTCGCGCACCTCGCCGATGAGCACCACGTCGGGGTCCTGGCGCAGGATCGAGCGCAGCGCCGACGCGAAGGTGAGGCCCGCCTTGTCCTGCACCTGCACCTGCACGATGTTCTCGCCGAGCTTGTACTCGACCGGGTCCTCGACGGTGACGATGTTGATACCGGGGCCCTGGACCAGCCGGATCGCCGAATAGAGCGTCGTGGTCTTGCCCGACCCGGTGGGGCCGGTGACCAGCAGGATGCCCTCCTTGTTGTCGAGCAGGTTGAGGATCGCCTGGCGCTCGTCGGGCAGCATGCCGAGCGACTCGAGCTCGAGGACGGTCGCCTTGGTGTTCAGGATGCGGATGACGACCTTCTCGCCGCTGGCCGCCGGGAGCGTGGACACGCGGAGGTCGATCGGGCTCCCGTTGACCGACACCCGCGCGCGGCCGTCCTGGGGCCGGCGCCGGTCGGCGATGTCGAGCCCCGACATGATCTTCACGCGCGAGATGAGGGGGATGCCCGCCGTGCGCGGGATCTTCATCACCTGGCGCAGGACGCCGTCGATGCGATAGCGCACCGCCACACCGCCGTCGATCGGCTCGACGTGGATGTCGCTCGCGCGGCTGGCGATGCCGTCGGCCAGCATCATGTCCACCAGCCGGATGATCGGGGCGTGGCTCGCCTCCTCCGCCGAGGTGCCGAGGTCGTCGGCATCGTCGTCGATCTGGTGGACATCGGCGCCGTGGTCGAGCCCGCCCAGGAGCCGCGCCACCGCGTCCTCCGACGGGAACAGCTCGGCCATCCCGTCGCGGATCCGCGTCGGCGACGCGAGGAAGAGGCGCACTTCGCGCCCGCTGGCAAAGGCGAGGACCTTCTCGGCGTCGATGTCGAAGGGGTTCGAGGTGGCGACCTCGATGTAGGAATCCGTGACCCGGAAGGGCAGCACGTTGAACCGGCGCATGACCGCCTCGCTCACCACGTCCTTGACCGCGGCGTCCGGCAGCACCGCCGGGATGACCGGGATCCGGAACCGGGCCGCCACGGTGGACAGCACCTGCTCGTCGGACACCAGCTTGCGCTGCACCACGGATTCCCAGAGCGAGGCGCCCGATCCACCGGCATCCGCCCGGACCGACGCGATCGACCCCTCCGGCAGGAGGGGCTCGATGGTCGGGACCAGCCATTCGTCACTGAATTGCATTCTACCTGCTGCGGCTTGGATTTCGCGGGTCATACGAATACGGGATGGTAAACGATAACGGCTATAACGCCCCCCACCAATCCCGGCTGACGTCCACGGTGACGCCAAAATGCCCCGTGCGGAGGGCGATGCCCGCTTCGACGCGGAGCAACCGCATGAACAGTTCCAGCGCCACGCCGGCCACCGGGCGGGCACCGCCGTCGGGGTCCCACGGCATTCCCTCAACCCCGCCCCCGGCCCAACCGACCGCGGCGAAGGGGGCCAGGGTCGCGGTAGCGCCCGTGCTGGCGAACGAGCCGAGAGGGATCGCCGGAACGGGCACCTCGAAGCGCCACTCGGCGTGCGCCAGGAGGCCGCGTCGGCCGCCGAAGGCGCGAAATGGCTCACCGACCAGAGTTCCCCTGCCCCCGACGGCCATCGCGCGATAGGCCGGCATCCCGCTGGTCCCCGCCAGCCCATGGAGCCGCCCTACCAGCGCGGTGGGGCCGATGGCGCGCGTCCAGCGGGCCTCCAGCGCCCCGCGCAGGTAGTCGCTCGGACCGGTGCCACCTTCCAGCCTGAGCGCCCCGTGCAGGTCGCTGCGGGCGGCGACCGAGCCCCCGCTGGCCCGCGTCACCGAGAGCCTGGCGACCGCGTACGCCTCCGCACCGAACGCGGGGTTGGGCCGGTACTCCCCGTTGGCCGGGCTCGCCGTCACCTCGAGGCTTCGGCTCCGCTCCACGCCGCCCGCCAGCTCGACCCCGTGCCGGCTCCCGAGCCGGCGCTCGACGCCGGCACTCGCCTCGTCGAGCAGCAGCCAGTCGCCGTAGTCGTCGCCGAATTCCTGGGAGGTGAGCGAGTTGACGGCCGGGGCCGTCACGGGCAGGTCGCTGAAGTCCCTGACCTGGCGGGAGGCAGACGCGAACAGGCGGGTGGCGCCGCTCGCGAAGGCAAGGCGCGCGCCGCCGGTCACCCGGCCGTCCGCGGTGCCGATCCCGATGAACGGCCGCAGGTCGAGCCGGTCCTTCCTGAGCCCGACCACCGCGGCGCCGCCGAGCGCGAGCCCCTGGACCCGGTTGACCCGCAGGAAATCACTCAGGCCGCCGCCGCCCAGCCGGCTCGCCGGCAGGCCGCTCAGCGACCGCCGCCCCACGTAGCGCTCGATCTCGGCGCGCGTCGCCGCCATGTCCTGGGCGTCGAGCGGCCGGCCCGCCGCGGCGATCGCGTCGGCGAGCGGGCCGTCGAACAGAGAGTCGGCGCCGCCGGGGCGGCGCAGGCCGGCGATGGGCGGGCCGGCGAAGACGGCGTCGGGGACGTCGGCGTTCAGGTCGTAGTCGTCGATCTCCCACCGCCCCCGGATGATCCCGCGGGCCGGGAACTCGAGCCAGCTGAAGCGCCGGCGGATCTCGACTTCCTGGCGGTAGGGCAGCCAGTAGCGCTCGTCCCAGAGCGAGTTCTGGAGGGTGATGGTGATGTCCTCGAGCTGCCGGTCGAGGTAGGCGGAGGCCGTGAAGCTGAAGCGGAAACGCACCAGCTGGGAGGTGGCGGCGTCGAGGAAGAGCGTCCCGATGACCAGCGGCCGCGAGAAGTCCTTTGGCCGCACCGCCAGCGCGCGGAGCCGGATGCTCCCGCCCGCGCCTTCGACGGACACGGAATCGGTCAGGGCGAAGTCGTAGAGCGCGAGCCCGGCCGCCGAGAGCGGATGGGGCACGTCGCGCACTTCGTCGCCCTCGCCGATGCGGATCAGGTCGCCGAAGTTGTTGGTGACGATGCCCAGGTGGTCGCGATGGTAGCTGATGTCGGTAGGGAGGAAGGTTCCGTCGCGCCAGCCGAGGATCCGCTGCTTGCTCTCGTTCGGGGCGCGCCAATACACTTCCACCTGCAGCTCGTCGGCCTTCACCAGGCGCGGGGGCTCACTCAGGCCCTCTTCGCCCACCTGCGCGAGAAAGAACACCAGCCCGTGGGCGCGGGTCCGGTACCGGGCGAGGGTCGAGTCCGCCTGGGCCTCGCGGCGGCGTTCGACGCCGGCGTTCGCGAGGGCGAGCGCCTCCGGCGTGTTCCACTGCTGGGCCGCGAGCGGCGCGGCGGCCGCGACGAGCAGGACCAGCCCGAACGCGAAGCGAGGAGACATTGAGCGGAATATCCCGGTGGACCCGATGGGGATCAAGCGCGAGGCAGTGGCTCGCCTGCACCGCGGCGCTGCTCGCCGCCTGCGGCGGACGGCCCGGTCCCGAGGAGGGCGCCGACCCGGCGCTCGCCACGCTGGGCACGATGCCGCTCGACTCGGTGTACCAGATCGAGACCACGGGCTCCCCGCCCGCCGACACCACGCTCACGATCACGGCCGGCGAGCGGCGCGTGGTGCTGGTGCGCCACGGCCCCCCGGAGAACGTCGTCTTCGCGGAAGTCACCTTCGACACTGCGGCGTTCCAGGCGGCGCGCGGGGCGCCGGTGTCGGTCACGGTGCGCCCACGGCCCGGCACCTACGGCATCGCGCTCGAGTCCAGCGCGCCGCTCCGCGCGGCCCTGCTCACGTTCAAGTACGCCGTGCACTTCCACGCGCCCTCCGAGGCCCTGGCGAAGTACGGGAACGACATCGGCGTCGAGCGCGCGCTGGGGATCGGCCGGCTCGACGGCGGCATCGTCACCTTCCTCCCCACGTCCCGCCCGGCAATCGACAACCTGCAGGCCGCCCTGCCGTCGGCCGGCACCTACCTCGTCGGCGCCCCGCGGTGACCCGGCTGTCCGGCGCGCGCACGTCGTCGTAGACTTCTCCGCGATGGCCTCCTACCGCCTCATCGCCACCGAAGGCTCCCAGAGCTTCGACCTCCCCACCGGCTCCGCGGTGGTGGTGGGCCGCGGGGTGATGAGCGACATCGCCCTCTACGACCCGACCATCAGCCGGCGGCACGCCGAGCTCACGGCGGGGCCCGACGGCGTGCACGTGCGCGACCTGGGCAGCTCGAACGGCACCTCGGTCAATGGCGCGCGCATCGCGATCGGCCTCATGCAGGCGGGCGACTCCATCTCGTTCGGCAAGGTGGTCTTCCAGGTCGAGGAGGTGCCGGAGACGGGGCCGGAGCGCCGCCGGGCCGACCAGATGCTGACACCGCACGGCACCATCGTGCGCCAGCTCCAGGTGCGCGGGGGTGTCGTGCCGGTGGAGATCGCGGTGGACGCGTCGGCCGGCCCCGCGGGGCAGCTCCGGCTCGCGGCGGAGAACGAGGCGGAGCGCACCACCAAGAAGCTGTCGCTCCTGCTGGAGATCTCGCAGAAGCTCTCCAGCGAGTTCGACCTCGACCGCCTGCTCGGCACCGTCGCCGACGTCACCTTCGAGATCATCAACGTGGACCGCGTGTCCATCATGCTGATGAACGAGCGCACCGGCGAGCTGGTGCCGCGCATCTCCCGCAGCCGGCTGGGCGACACCGAGTTCAACCACGTGCCCCGGTCCATCGCGCAGAAGGTGGTGGACGAGCGGGTGGCGGTGCTCTCGCACGACGCGGCGAGCGACAGCCGCTTCGTGGGGCACTCGATCGTGACCCACGGGGTGAAGAGCGCCATGTGCTCGCCCCTGATGGCGGCGGGCGACGAAGTCCTCGGCCTGCTCTACGTGGACAGCCTGACGTCCGCCAATTCGTTCAGCGACGAGGACCTGCAGTTCCTGGTGGCGTTCAGCGGGCTCACCGCGAGCGGCATCCGCAACAGCCGCTACGCCGACCAGCTCCAGCGCGAGGCCACGGTGCGGTCCAACTTCGAGCGCTACTTCGCGCCGAACGTGGCGGCCGAGATCGCGCAGCAGCAGGGTGCCGTGGCGCTGGGCGGCGACCGGCGGCCGCTCACCGTGCTGTTCAGCGACATCCGCGGGTTCACCTCGCTCTCGGAGCGGATGACGCCCGAGGAGATCGCGCAGCTCCTCTCGGACTACTTCTCGGAGATGGTGGAGATCGTCTTCGAGCATGGCGGCACGCTCGACAAGTTCATCGGCGACGCCGTCATGGCGCTCTGGGGCGCCCCCATCGCCCACGCCGACGACACCGACCGCGCGCTGGCCGCGGCCATGGCCATGCAGCGCTCGCTGGTGGCGCTCAACGCGCGCTGGGCCACGGCCGGGCGCCAGCAGATCGGGGTGGGGATCGGCATCAACTACGGCGAGGCCTTCGCGGGCAACATCGGCAGCCACCGGCGCCTCGAGTACACCGTGATCGGAGACGCCGTCAACACCGCTGCCCGCCTCTGCAAGAACGCCGAGGCCGGCGAGATCCTGGTGGGCTCCACCTTCCGGGAGGTCGTCCGCCGCAAGGACTGGTTCGAGCCGGTCCCGGGGATGACCATGCGCGGGAAGACCAACGTGGTGGATGTCTGGCGGGTGCGCCCGGAGGCGGTGCATCCCCTGCCGGCCGGCAAGCTCGCGGTCGCGGCGGAAAAGTGAGCGGCCCCTGGCCCCTAGCCCCCTGACCCCTGGCCCCCGAAGTCATACCGCCACCCCGCCTCCCCCAGCAGATCGATCACCAGCCGCAGCGGCAGCCCCATCACCGTGAAGAAGTCCCCCTCCACCCGCTCCACCAGCGCCGCGCCGTAGCCCTGGATCCCGTAGGCGCCGGCCTTGTCCATCGGCTCGCGGGTGGCGACGTACGCCTCGAGAAAGGAGCGGGAGGCCGGCCGGAAGGTGACCAGCGTGGTGTCCACCCGGTCCCGGACCACGCCGCCGGCCACCAGCGCCACGGCCGTCACCACCTCATGGGTACGGCCCTGCAGCAGGTCCAGGATGCGGACGGCGTCCTCGGCATCGGCCGGCTTCTCGAGCACGTGCTCGTCGAGCGCCACGGTGGTGTCGGCGCCCAGGACGAAGGCGCCGGGCACGCTCTGGGCCTTGGCCCGGGCCAGCCGGAGGGTATACGCCGCCGGCAGCTCGTCCGGCGAGCGCACCTCGGGGATGTGTGACGGCCGGACCTCGACCGGAATCCCCAGCATCTCGAGGAGCTGCCGCCGGCGCGGCGAGGTCGAGGCGAGCGTCAGGATGCGCGGGGCGTTCACGCGGGGCCCCGCTCGAGAATCAGGGTCACCGGCCCGTCGTTGTGGATCTCGACCAGCATGTCGGCGCCGAACTCGCCGCTCTCCACCCGGAGCCCCTGGTCGCGGAGCGACGCCAGGAACCGCTCGTAGAGCGGGACCGCGGTCTCCGGCCTGGCCGCGCTGATGAACGAGGGCCGCCGTCCCTTCTCCGTATCGCCGTACAGGGTGAACTGGGAGATGACGAGCACCGCACCGCCCACGTCGTCGAGCCCGAGGTTCATCTTCCCCTCCGCGTCGGCGAAGAGCCGCAGCCCGGCCACCTTCGCCGCCAGCCAGTCCACCTGCTCAGGCACGTCATCGGCATGGAAGCCCACGAGGAGGCAGAAGCCCCGTTCGATGGCGCCGGCGGTGCGGCCGGCGATGGACACGGATGCCCGGGAAACCCGCTGGAGGACGATGCGCATGGCCGGGGAAGGTAATTGCTGATACTGTTCAGGGAGATCCCCACCGGTCCAGGGAGCGGGCGCCAATGACCATCGCCGAGACGATGCTCGGGGAATTCGACCATGAGATGGCCACGACGCGCACGGTGCTCGAGCGCGTTCCCGACGCCGATCCCTCCTGGAAGCCGCACCCCAGGTCGTACAGCATGGGCGATCTCGCCCTCCACCTCGCCAACATCCCGACCTGGATCGTTCCGACAGTCCGCCAAAGCGAGCTCGACCTCGATCCGCCCGGCGGCTCGCCGTTCCCGGTGCGGACGTTCACCGGGGCGGCCGACCTGGTCCGCACCTTCGACGCCAACGTGGCGGCCGCCCGCGAGGCCCTCGCGGCGGCGCCCGACGCCGGCATGAAGGAGCCCTGGACGCTCAAGTCCGCCGGCAACGTCGTGCTCACCATGCCGCGGATCGCGGTCCTCCGCAGCTTCATCATGAACCACATGATCCACCACCGGGCGCAGCTCACCGTCTACCTGCGCCTGCGCGATGTGCCGCTCCCGCCCGTGTACGGCCCCACCGCCGATCAGAAGGCCCAACGATGAAAGCAGGGGTGACCGGCCTCCACCACATCACCTGCATCGCCGGCGACGCGCAGGAGAACCTCGACTTCTACGCCGGCGTCATGGGGATGCGGCTGGTCAAGCGCTCGGTGAACCAGGACGCGCCGACGACCTACCACCTCTTCTACGCCGACGGCCTCGGGAGCCCGGGCACCGACCTCACCTTCTTCCCCTGGCCCGAGATGGGCCCGGGGCGCCGAGGCACGGGGCTCGCCGTCGAGATCGCGCTGGCCATCCCGCCCGGCTCGATCCCCTGGTGGCAGCAGCGGCTGGTCGAGTCGCGCGCGATGATCGGCGAGCCCGTGGAGCGCTTCGGCGAGCGGGTCCTGCCGGTGACCGGCCCGCACGGGCTCCGCCTGGCGCTCACCGAAACCGCGGACAGGCGCGAGTTCGTTCCGTGGTCAGGGGGGTCGGTGCCCGCCGAGATGCAGGTGCGCGGCCTGCACGGCGTCCGGCTGTGGGAGCGGTCGATCGAGTCGACGGCCCGGTTCCTCATCGAGGCGCTCGGCTTCAACGTGCGGGTGAAGACCGAGGAGCGGTGGCACCGCTACGAGCTGGGCGCCGGGGTCTCGGGACAGTTCCTGGAGATCTGCGAAGTGCCGGATGAGCGGCGCGGGGCCTGGGGGGTGGGCAGCGTGCACCACGTGGCCTGGCGGGTGCCGGACGACGCAGCGCAGCAGAGGGTGCAGGAGACGGTGCAGGCGGCGGGACAGCACCCCACCCCGGTCATCGACCGCTTCTGGTTCAAGTCGGTCTACTTCAAGGAGCCGGGAGGCGCGCTCTTCGAGGTGGCCACGGACGGGCCGGGGTTCGGCGTGGACGAGCCGATGGAGTCATTGGGGAACCACCTGGTGCTCCCGCCCTGGCTCGAGGCGCGCCGGGGCCTGATCGAGGCGGCGCTGCCGGTGCTGCGGGACCCGCTCTAGCGGGCCCGCGCCGCGGCGCTCACTCGACCGTGACCGACTTGGCCAGGTTCCTCGGCTGGTCCACGTTGCAGCCGCGGCGCACCGCCACGTAGTAGGAGAAGAGCTGGAGCGGGATGATCGTGAGGATCGGCGACAGCAGCTCGTGCGTCTCCGGGATCTCGATGCACGCGTCGGCCAGCCGGTCCACCTGCGCGTCGCACTCGTTGACCAGCGCGATCACCTTCCCGCCGCGCGCCTTCACCTCTTCCATGTTCGACACGATCTTGCCGTAGACCGCATCGCGCGGGGCGATGAACACGACCGGCATCATCTCGTCGATCAGCGCGATCGGCCCGTGCTTCATCTCCGCCGCCGGGTACCCCTCGGCGTGGATGTAGGAGATCTCCTTGAGCTTGAGCGCGCCCTCGAGGGCCACCGGGAAGTTCACCCCACGGCCGAGGTAGAGCGCGTTCGAGGCCCGCACGAACCGCTCGGCCAGCGCCTCGATCTCCGATGAGCGGTCGAGGATCTGCTGGATCTTCGCGGGCAGCGCCTGCAGGTGCTCGATGAAGTCGCGGCCCTGGAGGATGCTCAGGTGCCGGAGCCGCGCGATGCGGAGCGAGACCAGCGCGAGCGCCGCCACCTGGCTGGTGAACGCCTTGGTGCTCGCCACCCCGACCTCCGGGCCGGCGTGGAGGTAGATGCCCCCGTCCACCTCCCGGGCGATCGTCGAGCCGACCACGTTCACCAGCCCGATCGTCCGCGCCCCGCGCAGCTTCGCCTCGCGCACCGCCGCCAGCGTGTCGGCCGTCTCCCCGCTCTGCGAGATCGCGATCACCAGCGTCCGCTCGTCCACCACCGGGTTCCGGTAGCGGAACTCGGAGGCGTACTCGACCTCGACCGGGATGCGGGCCATCTCCTCGAGCATGTACTCGCCGATGAGCCCGGAGTGCCAGGAGGTGCCGCACGCGGTGATCACGATCCGCTCGATCTGCTTGAGCTCGTCGTCGGAGAGGTTGAGGCCGGTCACCCGCGCCGTCCCCTCGTCCTCGAGCAGGTGGCCGCGGAGCGTGTTGGTGACGCTCTCCGGCTGCTCGCAGATCTCCTTCAGCATGAAGTGCTGGAACCCGCCCCGCTCGATCGTGGCCAGGTCCCACTCGATCTGGTTGATCGGCTTCTCGATGCTGGTCGTCTCGAGGTTGCGGATCCGGTAGCCGTCGCGGGTCAGCACCGCCATCTCGCCGTCGTCGAGGTAGACCACCGAGCGGGTGTACTCGAGCAGCGGCGAGGCGTCGGAGGCCACGAAGTACTCGTTCTCGCCCACGCCCACGAGCAGCGGCGAGCCCTTGCGCGCGGCCACCAGGACGTCGGGCTCCTTCGACGAGATGAAGGCGAGGCCGTAGGCGCCGTCCACGTCGCGGAGCGCTGCGGCCACCGCCTCCTCGAGGTTCCCCTGGTAGAGCTCGCCCACCAGGTGCACCAGCACCTCGGTGTCGGTCTCCGAGGTGAACGTATGGCCGCGCTGCTGGAGCATCTTCCGGATGGCGCCGGAGTTCTCGATGATCCCGTTGTGGATCACGGCGATGTGGCCGTGCTGGTCGGTGTGCGGATGGGCGTTGGGCGTGGTCGGGGCGCCGTGGGTGGCCCAGCGGGTGTGCCCGATGCCGAGGGTGCCGACCGGGGCCTTGCCGTCGAGCTGCTGCTCCAGGGCGCTCAACTTGCCTGCCGACTTGACGATCTGCAGGCCGCCGTTGACCACGGCGATGCCCGCGGAATCATAGCCCCGGTACTCGAGCCGCCTGAGCCCTTCCACGAGCAGGCCCGCCGCCTGGCGCGGGCCGATGTAGCCGACGATTCCACACATCGATCGATGGTCCCTCAGCTCAGAAGTTCACGGGACGCCGCCACCAGGGCGTCGGCATCGTCCGCGGTAGGCGCTTCGGCGATCATCCGGACGATCGGCTCGGTGCCCGAGGGTCGGACGTGCAGCCAGCGGTCCCGCCAGGCCAGCCGGAGCCCGTCCTGCTCGTCGGCTTCGGCGTCGGGGAACCTGGCCCGCAGCCGGTCGTACATCTCGCGCAGGTCCGGCCCCCGCGGCGCCTTCGCCTTCACGATCACGTACCGGGGAGCGGCTCCCACCAGCGCCGAAACCGCCTGCCCTGAGCGCGCCAGATAGTGCAAGATCAAGGCCACTCCCAGGGGCGCGTCCCGCCCGATATGCAGACTGGGAAGGATAACACCGCCATTGCCTTCGCCTCCCACCAGCGCGGCGTGCCGGCGCATGGCGCGCGCCACGTTCGCCTCGCCCACCGGCGCCCGGACGAAGCGGGCGCCGAAATCGCGCGCGGCGTCTTCCACGACCAGGCTGGTCGAGAGATTGACCACCACCGTCGGGCTCGGATCGCCGAGATGCGCGCCCAGGACCGCCCGCACGGCGAAGGCGAGGGTGTAGTCCTCGCCGATCGCCCGGCCCGTTTCGTCCACCAGCGCGAGCCGGTCCACGTCGGGATCGACCGCCATGCCGATCTCGGCGCCGCTCTCGCGCACGGCGCGGGAGAGGTCGCCCAGGTTCTCGGGCACCGGCTCGGGCGCGTGCGGGAAGCGCCCGTCGGTTTCCAGGTGGATCGCGGTCACGCGACAGCCGAGGCGCTCGAGCAACAGCGGGATCGACGCGCCGCCGGCGCCGCGCACGCAGTCGATCGCCACGTGGAAGTGGCGCGCGCGGATGGCGGCGACGTCG
>CAMLLJ010000037.1 GCA_946480845.1 uncultured Gemmatimonadota bacterium | reverse complement strand
GTCCTCATCTGGGGCCTCAACTTCACCGTCACCAAGCTCTCCTTCCGGGAGTTTCCGCCGCTGGCGTTCACGGCGGTGCGGTTCGGGCTCTCCTCGGTGTGCATCCTGTTCGTCCTCCGCTGGTCGGAGGGGACCATCCGCGTGCCGCGCGGGGCGTGGGTGCCGCTTACCATCCTGGGCGTCATCGGGAACTCGGTGTACCAGATCCTCTTCGTCCTCGGGCTCGAGCGGACCACGGCAACCAACAGCTCCCTGGTGCTCGCCAGCATGCCGGCGCTGGTGGCGGCGATCGGGGCTGCCTCGGGCACCGAGCACCTGTCGGTCAACGGGAAGCGGGGGCTCATCCTCGCCTCGATCGGCGTGGTGCTGGTGGTGGCGGCGCAGGGGGTGGAGTTCTCGGCCCGCACGCTGAGCGGCGATGCGCTCACGGTCGTGGCGGTCGTCTGCTGGGCGGTCTTCACGGTGGGGGTCCGCCGCCTCGACTTTCCCATGACGCCGCTCGCCATCACGGCCTGGACGACGGTCCTCGGAACCCCGGTGCTCGTGGCGGCCGGTGTGCCCGACATGCTGAGGATGGACTGGAGCGCGACGTCGGCCGGAGGGTGGGGCGGGGTGGCCTACTCGAGCCTGCTGTCGCTGATCTTCGCGTACGTGCTCTGGAACCGGAGCATCCGGGTGGTCGGCTCGAACCGCACGGCCATCTTCGCCTGCGTGACGCCCCTGGTGGCCACGGGCGCGGCGGTGCTCCTGCTGGGCGAGCGGCCGGTGCCGGCCCAGCTCGCCGGGGGCGCCCTGGTGCTGGCCGGCGTGCTGCTCTCCCAGCGGCGGGCTACGCCTGCAGCTCCTCCAGCCGGGCCATCGCCCGCCTGAGGTGCGGGATCACGATGCTCCCGCCGACCACCAGACCCACCGAGAACACCTCCAGGAACTCCTCGCGGGTCACCCCTTCTTCGTGGCAGCGGACGACGTGGTAGGTGATGCAGTCGTCGCAGCGAAGCACCATGGAGGCCACGAGGCCGAGCATCTCCTTGGTCTTCGCACCCAGGGCGCCGGCCTCATAGGCCCGGCCGTCCAGCGCGAAGAAGCGGCTGATGGTGAGGTTGCCCGCGCCGAGGATCACGTCGTTCATCCGGGCGCGGAAGTCGTTGAAATCGGCGAGGGTGTCGGTCATGCGGCAAGATAGGCGGTCGGGCGCCCGCTCGTCATCCCGAAGGAGCGAAGCGACTGAGGGATCCACTCTGCCGGTTTCGATGCCGGTAAAGCAGATCCCTCAGTCGCTTCGCGCCTTCGGGATGACCGCGTGGGCGGCGCTTACCGCCTGCCGGGCCCTTCCACGATCTCCTTGTAGCTCTCCGGCTTCCAGGCCGGCCGCTTGGCCGCGTTGCCGATGTCCTGGCCGAGGAAGTAGATGAGCTTGAGGATCCGCGATTCCTTCTCCGCGTCGATCTTGTCCGGCGTATCGCTCGGCTGGTGATAGTCCTCGTGCGTCCCGTTGAAGAAGAACAGGATGGGCACGCCCTTCCGCGCGAAGTTGTAGTGGTCGGAGCGGAAGTAGAAGCGCTCGTTGGGCCAGATGTCGTCGATCGCCGTCATGCCCAGCTCGGGGTGCTCGGCGTTGACCCGGTTGAGCGTGGCGCCCAGGTCCGAGTGCTCCTTGCCGATCACGACGATGGTGTCCTTCCAGTTCCGGCCGATCATGTCGATGTTGATGTTCGCCACGATGCTCTGCACCGGCACCGTCGGGTGCTCGCTGTACCAGCGGCTGCCCCAGAGGCCCTTCTCCTCGCCGCTCACCGTCATGAAGATCAGCGACCGCTTCGGCCGCGCGCCCGCCTGCGAGAACGCCTCGGCCAGCTCGACGACGCCGACGGTGCCCGACGCGTCGTCGTCGGCGCCGTTCCAGATGCTGTCGGTGGTGCCCGGCTTCGGCCGGCCGACGCCGTCATGGTCCATGTGCGCCGAGAAGACGATGTACTCCGCCTTGAGCGTCGGGTCGGTGCCCTCGAGGATGCCGATCGTGTTCGGGGCGGTCGCCTCGTTCACGGTCTCCTTCGCGTCGACCATCACCCGGAGCCCGTCCACCGGCTTCACGATCGCCGTCTTCGAGGCGCGCGCATCCGCGATGGTGGTGCCGCCCGAGGCCACGGCGTCGGCCGCCGCGCGGTCGTGAACTTCGATCACCGGAACCTGCACGCTGTTCGGCCCGGTCTGCTCGAGGCCGAGGCGCGTCCGCTCGCGCCCCTGCTGGTTCACCCGCATGGCAAAGGCCGCGCTGTCGCGGTTCGACAGCATGATGATGGCGCGCGGGCCCGCCTTGAGCAGGGCGGCGCCGACGGCCTCGCTGGCCGCGCTGGGCTTGGTGTAATCGGCGACCCAGAGCACCACGCGGTCCTTGATGGCCGCGGCGTCGAGTGTGGCCGCGTCAACCGGACCGGCCACCAGCACCGCCGGCCCGCCGATTTCGGCCTTCGGTGCCGGACCGGCGGACCAGCGCGCGTCCTTGTTGAAGTCGGCGTGCACGTGCTTGCCGCCGTACATGAAGCCGACGTGCGACGCGGCCACGTCCAACTTCACCCGCTGGATCGGATAGCGCTGGAACCAGGTCCCGTTCTCGCCGCCCGGCTTGAGGCCGAAGCGCTTGAACTCGTCGGCGATGTACTGCGCCGTGAGCTCGAGGCCGCGGCTCGGCGTATCGCGCCCCATCATCGAGTCGTGCGCGATGACGTGCACCCGGCGCGCGACATCCGCCTCGGTGATGGTGGCGGCGCCGCGCGCGATGGCGGCGGGCGCCGCGCTCCGAATCTGGGCCTGGAGCGGCGCCGCGGCGGCGGCCAGCGCGAGGATCGACAGGATCTGCTTCATGGGTCCTTCCCTGAGGGTGATCCGACTGGGTAGTCCGTGACCAGCAATGCTACGCGGGGTCCGGCTGGGAGGTTTCAGGGCTTGCGGCGGCGCAGCTCCGGCTCGCCGGTGCTCTTCGGCGCCTGGCCCTGCTTCCGGTCCGGCTGGGCCCGCCGTGGCTCCTCGCGCGGCTCGGCCCGGCGTTCCGGCCGGTCCGCCGGAGGCCGCTCGCGGACGGCGGGCTGCTCGCGCGACTCGGGACGCTCGCGAGTCGCGGGCCGCTCGGTGCGAGGGGCCGGCTCCGTCTGGCCCGGGCGCTCCCGCTGGGTCCGCCCCTGTGCCACTGCGGTGGACGCGAGCGGACCCGCTCCAAGGAGCAGTACCAGCAGCGCCACCGATCGAGCTCCGGCCATGAAACCTCCGACTTCGCGTGAACGTAGCAGACTTGAGCAGGTCCAGCACGGCTCGTGCCAGCGTCGGGCCTCGAACTAACGCCCCTTGCCTCAATGCGTTAGCCGCCTCGCGAAGGGCGGCGGGCGCCGCGTCTGTCTCCCGGGAGAGACGCGGCGCCTTCGCGTTGACTTCCCCTGCGCCGACCGGGTACGTTCTGGCCCCGATGACGCCCCGAGCCCCCACCGCCACAGAGCGCGCCCGCCTCGATCTCCTCGATCCGTTCGAAGTGGCGCGGCTGGGTGGCCTCGAAGTGACCACGAAGGGCGTCGTCGAGGGCTTCCTGACCGGGTTCCATCGCTCGCCCCGCCGCGGCTTTTCCGTCGAGTTTGCCGAGCACCGGATGTACCAGCCGGGGGACGAGCTGCGCTACGTGGACTGGAAGATACTCGGCCGCAACGACCGGCTCTACGTCAAGCAGTTCGAGGAGGAGACCAACCTCCGGGCCGTGGTGGTGCTCGACGCGTCGAAGTCCATGGCCTGGACCGGCGACGCCGACACCCGCCTGCCCAAGCTGGATTACGCGCGGCGGCTCGTGGCGGCGCTTTCGCTCGTGCTCCTGCGCCAGCGGGACGCCACCGGGCTCATCACTTTCGACGACGACGTCCGCTCGGTCACGCCGCCCCGCGCCCGCACCACCCACTGGCACCAGCTCCTCGGCGTGCTGGGCGGCCTCCGCGCCGGCGAAGGCACGGCGGCCGAGCCGGCGCTCCGCCGGGTGGTGGAGCAGCTCCGTCGGCGCGGCCTCGTGGTCTTCGTGTCGGACCTCCTGCTCGACCGCGACCTCGCCCTCACCGCGCTCCGGTTCCTCCGCCATCGCGGGCACCAGGTGCTGGTGCTCCACGTGATGGACCCGGGCGAGGTGGCCCTCTCCGGTCCGGCCGAGGCCCGGTTCGAGGACCCGGAGACGCGAGCCGCCGTGGTGCTGCGCCCGCGTGACTGGGCCGCCGCGTACGAGGAGACCGTCGCCGGCGTGGTGAGCGAATGGCGCGCGGCCTGCCGCCGCCACGGGATCGCCTATCATCGGGTGGTGACCAACACCCCGTTCGGCGACGTCCTGCGCGAGGCGCTCGCGCTGCC
Source organism: uncultured Gemmatimonadota bacterium (assembly GCA_946480845.1). Next base: position 10,520 of record CAMLLJ010000037.1, on the reverse strand, counting down.
GCGCCGCGCGGCGTGAGCGGAACCGGATGATCAGCTTCCTCCATCCGTGGCTGCTCGCCGGCCTGCTTGCCGCCGGGATTCCCATTCTGCTCCACCTGATCGCGCGCCGCCAGCCTCCGACGGTGGTCTTTCCGGCGGTTCGCTACCTCCTCGCCACCACCCAGGAGCACCAGAAGCGCCTCAAGCTGCAGAACCTCCTGCTGCTCCTGCTGCGGACGCTGCTGATCGTGGCGCTGGTGCTGGCCGCGGCCGGCCCCACGGTCCGGCTCACCGGCGTTCCGGGTCACGCGCCGAGCGCGCTGGTGGTCGTGCTGGACAACAGCGCGAGCAGCGCCGCCGTCACCGGCGGCACTGCGCAGCTTGCCCGGCTCAAGGGAGCGGCGCGGGCGGCACTGGCGCGCGCAACGCCCGATGACGCGCTCTGGCTCCTCACCGCGGACCTGACCCCGCGTCGCGGAGACGCGGCCGCGCTCCGTGCCATGGTGGACAGCCTCCAGCCCTCCGCCGCGAGGCTCGACCTCGGCGAAGCGCTGGCGCTGGCGGATGACGTACTCGGCTCCGACGACCGGCCCGGCGAGATCCTGCTCCTCTCGGATGTCCAGGCCACCGCCATCGGCGAAGCCGCGCCGCGCGTGCCGCTGATCGTGGGCCGGCCCGGCGGCGACGTGGCGGCGAACGTGGGCATCGCGTCCCTCGTGACGGGCCCGCAGCCCTGGTCGTCCGACGGCGGGCGCCTGGTGCTCGCGCTCACCGGCGATACCACGCTCGCGGCGCCGGTGAGCGCGCGGCTCGGCAGCCGCCCGGCGCGCCAGGCGCTCGGCCGCGCGGGTAGCGCCGTCACCATCGCGCTGCCCGGCACGCCCGAGGGGTGGTGGCCCGCCATCGCCGAGCTGGATCCCGACGAGTTCCGGCTCGACGACCGCCGCGTGTCCATGGTGCGCGTGGCGCCGGTGGCGCGCGCCGACTGCGGCGGCAGCGACCGGTACGTCTCGGCGGCGTGTGACGTGCTCCGGGCCAACGGCCGGATTGCCAACGGCGGGGAAGTGGCCGTCGGCCGGCTGGGTGAGGGGCTCTCGATCGTCATGCCGCCGGCCGACCCGGCCGAGCTGGGCGCGCTCAACCGTGCGCTGGAGCGGCGCGGCGTGGCGTGGCAATTCGGCGCCCTGCGGGCGGAGGCCGCCGCCACCGACAGCGGTCCGTTCGTGGGCGCGCACCGGGTAGCCCAGCGCTACACCCTCGAGCCGCGCGGCAGCGGCCGCACCGGCGTGCTCGCCACCGCGGGCGGCACCCCGTGGGCGGTGCGCTCGGCCGACGTGGTGCTGCTCGGGAGCCGGCTGGATCCCGCCTGGACCGACCTGCCGGTCTCGGCCGAGTTCATGCCGTTCATGGACCGGCTCCTCAACCGGGCGGCGCGCGGCGAGGTGTCGCTCGTGGATGCCGCGCCGGGAGCGCCCGCGGCGCTGCCGGACCTGGTCACCGAGGTGCGCCTCGGCGAGCGCGCCTGGCCGGTGGATGGAGGCGCACTCTTCCGCGCGGCCGACCTCGGCGTGCACCTCCTCGTTTCGGGGCCCGACACCATCGGCGCGCTCAGCGTCAACGTGGATCCGCGCGAGTCCCGGCTCGAGCCAATGGCTGACGGCCAGCTCCGGCGCCTCTGGCGCGGTGCGCGCATCGTGGACCTGCCGGACGCCGGCCCCGCCGCGTTTTCCTCCGGCGCGCGCGGCGACCTGCGCGAGCCGCTGCTCTGGCTCGCGCTGATCTGCGGGCTGGGTGAAGTGGTCCTGGCCAGCGTCCCGAGAGGACGCGCGTGACGCTCGACCGGGTGCTCGATGCGCTGGGGCGCTCGCCGTCGGCGCAGGACCTGGCGTCGCGCCTGCCCGGGCGGGGGGCGGCGCTCCGGCTTTCGGGGCTGCCCGGCTCGAGCGGCGCCGCGCTGGTGGCCTGGCTCCTTCGCGAAGCGCCCCAGCGCATGGTGGCCGTCGTCGCACCGACACCGTCGGACGCGGAGCGGTGGCTGTCCGACCTGGCCCTGCTGACGCCGGCTCCCGCCGCGCTCTATCCGCAGCGGGAGGCGCTGGGCGAGGAGGAGCCGCACTTCGAGATCGCCGGTGAGCGCGCGGAGGCGCTGGAGGCGCTGCTCGGCGGGCGCCTGCGCGTGCTGGTGACGACGGCGCGCGCCACCGCGGAGCGGACGCTGGTCCCGGCGGCGCTCGAGCGGCTGCGGGTGCGCCTCGCGCCCGGCGTCGAGCTCCCGCCGGCCGAGCTGGCCGGCCGGCTCGAGGCGATGGGCTACCGCCGCGTGCCGACGGTCACCGAGGTCGCCGAGTTCAGCGTGCGGGGCGGCATCCTCGACGTCTACGGGTTCGGGATGGCCGATCCGGCGCGCCTCGAGTGGTGGGGCGACGAGATCTCCTCGCTGCGCGGCTTCGACCTCACCTCACAGCGCTCGCAGGCGGAGATCGGCGAGGTGGTGGTGCTGCCGATCGGCAGCGGTGCCGCCGCCGGCGACGGCGGCGCCCCGGCGTCCGAGCGCCGCACCGTCCTCGACCTCCTCCCGCCCGACGCGCTGGTGGTCGAGGAAGCCGACGGGCCCGATGCCGATGAGGTCCTGCGCGCGTGGGATGAGGCGGCGCACCACCTCGACATCGCGCGCCGGCTGGGCGAGGACGTGCCGAAGCGCGAGGACATCTTCGAGGACCCGGCCCGATGGCGGGCGGCGCTCGCCGCCTTCCCGCGGCTCGTGCTGCGCGACGACCGGCCCGACCTCCAGATGGGGTTCTTCCCCCCGGAAAAGATCGACCGCGACCTGGCCCGCCTGCGCAGCCTCCTGGGCGGCACGCCACCGACGCTCATCCTCTGCGACAACGAGGGCCAGCGCGAGCGCATGGAGGAGCTGCTCGAGGAGCCCTCCGGCCGCTTCGGCCACGGGCGGCAGGGGGCGGCGGCGTCGCTCGCGGTGGGTGCGCTGGACGGCGGGTTCGTCATGCCGGCGCTCCGGGTGCTCACCGACCACGAGATCTTCCGGCGCGCGCGCCGCCTCCGCCGGCCGCGGCGTTACCGCGAGGCCGCGTCGAGCATGGCCACCGATGCGCTCGCGGTCGGCGACTACGTGGTGCACCTCGAGCACGGGATCGGGATCTACCGCGGCATCGAGACCATCCGCGTCGGCGAGAGCACGCTGGAGGTGGCGATCGTCGAGTACGAAGGCGGCGACCGGCTGAACGTGCCGCTCTACCGGCTCGACCAGCTCGAGCGCTACCGCGCCGGCGGCGACGACGGGGACCGTCCGCCGCCGCGCCTGCACAAGCTGGGCGGGACCAGCTGGTCGAAGATCCGGGAGCGCACCCGCCAGGCGATCCGCAAGATGGCCGCGGAGCTGCTCGACCTCTACGCGCGGCGCACCGTGTCGGCGGGCTTCGCGTTCCCGCCCGACGGGCGCTGGCAGCGCGAGCTCGAATCGAGCTTCCTCTACGAGGACACCCCCGACCAGCGCAAGGCCACCGAGGACATCAAGCGGGACATGGAGCAGCCGCGCCCGATGGACCGCCTGCTGGTCGGCGACGTCGGCTACGGCAAGACCGAGGTGGCGGTGCGCGCCGCGTTCAAGGCGGTGCAGGGGGGCAAGCAGGCGGCCGTGCTGGTGCCGACGACGATCCTCGCGGAGCAGCACGGGCGCACCTTCGGCGAGCGGCTGGCCGACTTCCCGGTGAAGATCGAGGTCCTCTCGCGCTTCCGGACCGCGAAGGAGCAGAAGCTCGCGCTGGCGCGGCTCGCCTCGGGCGAGACCGACATCGTGATCGGCACCCACCGCCTGCTCTCGAAGGACGTCACCTTCAAGGACCTCGGGCTGCTGGTGGTGGACGAGGAGCACCGGTTCGGCGTCAAGCACAAGGAGCGCCTCAAGGAGCTGCGGCTTCAGGTGGACGTCCTGACCCTGACGGCGACGCCGATCCCGCGCACGCTGCACCTGTCGCTCGCCGGGCTCCGCGACCTCACGCTGATCGAGACGCCGCCGCGGGACCGCTCGCCGGTGCTCACCTTCGTCGAGCCGTGGGACGACGGGCTGCTCGAGGAGGCGTTCGCCCGGGAGCTGGACCGCGGCGGGCAGGTGTTCATGGTGCACAACCGGATCGAGACCATCGATACCATCGCCGAGAAGGTGCGCCGGCTCGCCCCGCGCGCCCGGGTCGGCGTGGCGCACGGCCAGCTTGCCGCCGACGCCCTCGAGCAGGTGATGCAGGCCTTCGTGTCGGGAACGGTGGACCTGCTCGTCACCACCATGATCGTGGAATCGGGGCTCGACGTGCCCAACGCCAACACCATGGTGGTGCACGATGCCCACCGGTTCGGGCTGGCGCAGCTCTACCAGCTCCGGGGGCGGGTGGGCCGGAGCCACCGTCGCGCCTACTGCTACCTGCTGGTGCCGGACGTGATCGATACCGACGCGGACGAGCGCCTCAAGGTGCTGGAGCACCACACCGACCTCGGCGCCGGCTACCGGATCGCGCTCAAGGACCTGGAGCTGCGGGGCGCGGGCAACCTGCTGGGGAGCGAGCAGTCGGGGCACGCCCACGCGGTCGGCTTCGACCTCTACATGCGCTGGCTGGAGGAGACGGTGAAGGCGATGCGCGGCCAGGGCGGGCGCGCCGCCCCCGCGCCGCCCGACGTGGTGCTGGATTGTCCGGCGCACCTGCCCGAGGCCTACGTCGCGGACGACGAGGCGAAGCTCGACCTGTACCGGCGACTGGCGCGAGCCGAGTCGTCTGGCGACATTGATGGGCTGGGCGAGGAGCTGCGGGAACGCTTCGGCCCGCTCCCGGACGCCGCCGCGACGCTGCTCGACCTCACCCGCCTCCGGGTCGTCGGCGCGGCGCTCGGGCTCCAGCACGTGCTGGTGCGGGGCAACGAGGCCCGGCTCACGTTCCGCGAGGGAACGACGCCCCGGATGGCGGCGCTGTCCGCCGCGCTCGACGACGTGCAGCTCGCCGCCGACGTGCGGCGGACGGTGCCGCTGTCGCTCCGGCTGGAGCGGCTGGGCGGCGAGCAGATCGTCCCGGCGCTGGTGCGGGCGCTCCGGGTCGTGGCGGCGTAGGACCGATCGGCATCTTACCTATCTCTGGAGTTGGCATGCGGCGACTGTGGCTGGTGGTGGGAGCGCTCGCGATCGCGGGATGCTCGAACTTTCGCGATCTCTTCTCCGCCCACGCGGAATCGGCGGCGGAAGCAGGCGAGCTGACGCTCACGCCCGAGCGGCTGGCGGAGATCCTGACCGGGCCGAAGGGCGTGCGCCTCAACAGCGAGGCCGCCAATTTCGTCACCGGGATGTGGGTGGACTACGCGCTCTTCGCGCAGGCCGTCGCCGACAACCGGCTCCCCACCGACTCTGCGGCGATCGCGGCGACGCTCTGGCCCGACATCGCGCAGATCCGCAGCGACCGCTGGCATGACTCGCTGGTCGCCCGCCGCACCGCCTTCGGCCCCGAGAAGCTCGACAGCCTCTACAACGGCGACAGCTTCCGGATCTTCCAGCACATGCTCTTCCCGGTGTCGCAGACCGCGACGCCCGAGGAGCGCTCCGCGGCCCGCGGCAAGGCCGAGGGCGCGATCGCGCAGCTCGAGCGCGGCGCCAACTTCGGTGAGCTGGCGGGGCGCATCTCCGAGGATCCGCAGACCGCCCGCGACTCCGGCTACCTCCCGCCCTCGACGCGCGGCCAGTTCGTGACGGCGTTCGACAGCGCGGGCTGGAGCCTCGCCGCCGGCCAGCGCAGCGGCGTCGTGGAGACCCCGTACGGCTACCACGTGATCCGCCGCCCGGGCCCCGTCGAGCTGGGCGACCGGCTCCGCCAGGCCGGCATGGCGCTGGTCACCCAGCGGCTCGACTCGCTCTACTTCGACAGCCTCGCCACGGCGCAGCAGCTCCGGATGAAGTCGGGCGCGGCCGGCACCATGCGCGACGCGCTCGCCAACCGCGAGAAGGCGCGCCGCTCGGACAAGGCCATCGCCACCTTCAAGGGCGGCGAGCTCACCGTGCGCGAGTTCCTGCGCTGGGTGGACCAGATCCCGGTGCCGTACCAGCAGCAGCTGGCCCAGCTCCCCGACACCCAGATGACGCAGTACGGCCGCACCATCGCGCAGAACCTGCTGCTGCTGCAGGACGCCGATGCGGCGAAGATCGCGCTCACGCCCGTCGAGTGGCAGGGGATGCGCCAGCAGTACCTCGCCCAGGTGGACTCGCTCAAGGCCGAGATGGGGCTGGGCGTGGACGTGGCGGACAGCAGCGTCGGCGCCGGCGACCGCACCCGGCTCGCCGAGATGAAGGTGCAGACCTATTTCGACAAGCTGATCGCCGGCCAGATCCGGCTGCGCCGCATCCCGGCCACGCTGAGCCAGGTCCTGCGCGACAACCTCGAGTACGACATCCACGACGGCGGCGTTGCCCGCGGGCTCCAGATCGCCCAGCGGATGCAGGCGAGCGCCGACTCGACGAGCCTCCAGCAGGGCCAGCAGCAGGTCGCGCCGGGCATGCAGCCGGCGCCGGGCCCGGCGCCGATGCAGGCGTCACCCGATTCGCCGCCGGCCGACACCACCGCCCGCCCGGGAGGCCGGTAGCCGATGCTGCGCCGCGCCGCCGGCACCGCCCTCGTGCTCGCGCTCTCCGGCGCGTCCGGCGGCGCGCGCCTGGCGGCGCAGGACAACGGGTTCATGCTGGCGCAGGGCGACACCACCTTCGTCATCGACCGGGTGGCCGCCGTGGTCGGCAACCAGCCGATCCTCACCTCGCAGGTCGAGGAGCAGCTCTTCACGCTGCTCTCCGGCCGCAACGCCCCGGTGGTGCGCACGGCGGCCGATACCGCGGCGCTGCGCGGCCGGCTGCTGGAAGACCTCATCAACGAGGAGCTGCTGATCCAGGAGGCGCTCCGCGACACCGCCATCAAGGTCACCGACCAGGAAGTGACCGAAGGGGTGAACGAGCGGGTGCGCAGCGTGCGCGCGCGCTTCACGTCGGAAGTGGACTACACGCGCGAGCTGCGCAATGCGGGCTTCCAGACGCCGGACGAGTTCCGCCGCTACCTCGCCGAGCAGCAGCGGCGCGAGTTCCTGCGGGTGCGGCTGATGGAACGCCTCAAGCAGACCGAGGTGATCCGTCCCGTCACGCCTACCGACCGCGAGATGCGCGACGCGTTCGAGAAGAACCGGGCGCAGTTCGGCCGGCGGCCCGCCACCATCTCGTTCCGCCAGCTCGTCGTGGCGCCGAAGCCGAGCGCGGCGGCGAAGCAGCGGGCCTTCCAGCTCGCCGACTCGATCGCGAAGGGCCTGCGCGCCGGCGGCGACTTCGCCACCGCCGCACGCCGCTTTTCGCAGGACAGCTCCGCGGCGCAGGGCGGCGATCTCGGCTGGCAGCGGCGCGGCGCCTTCGAGCGTCCGTTCGACGACGTCGTCTTCCGGCTGCGGCCCGGCGTGATCTCGGACCCGGTGGAGACGGTGTACGGCTACCACGTGATCCAGGTCGAGCGGGTGCAGCCGAGCGAAGTGCAGGCGCGCCACATCCTGATCGTGCCGGAGACGACGCCGGCCGACATGGACAGCGCCCGCGCGCTCGCCCAGCGGCTCGCCGACGCCGCGCGGGCCGGCGCGGGGTTCGATTCGCTGCAGGCGATCTACCATGACGGCGCCGAGGAGCGCGAGGCGCTGAACGTGCCGGTCGAGCAGCTTCCCGAAGCGTATGCGCGCGCCGCCGCCGCGGCCGACTCCGGCGCGGTGGTCGGCCCCTTCGAGCTCGCCGGGCCCGGCGGCCGGATGAAGTTCGCCATCGTCCGCGTCACCAGCCGGCGGCCCGAGGGCGAGATCGCCTACGCGGACGTCGAGAACCAGCTCAGGAAGTTCCTCGCCGACGACCTGGCCGAGCGCCGCTACCTCGAGCGGCTCCGCTCGTCCACCTACGTGGACATCCGCACCCCCTGATGCCGCGCCTCGCGGTGACGCTCGGCGATCCACGGGGGATCGGGCCCGAGATCACCGCCCTCGCACTGGCCCAGCCGCTGGACGCCGAGATCGTGCTGGTCGGTGCCGATGACCAGATCGCCGGGATTCCGGCAGTGGAGCGCGTTCCGGTCGGGACCTGGAACGCGGGCAGCGGCGAATCTTCCGATCACAATCGCACCCTGAAGGCAGGCCGCATCGCCGGCCACGCCGTCGAGACCGCCGCGCGCCTGGCGCTCCGCGGCGACGTGGACGGCATCGTCACGGCACCGGCCCACAAGCACGCCCTCCATCTCGCGGGCTTCCCCTGGCCCGGGCACACCGAGTGGCTCGCCCACCTCGCCGGCAACGCGGACGTCGCGATGATGCTCGCGTCCGCGGAGCTGCGCGTGGTGCTGGTCACCACCCACGTTCCGCTCCGCGACGTGCCCATCCTCCTCACCGCCGATCGGATCATCCGCACCGGGCGGGTCACGGCGGCGGCGCTCCGCGACTGGTTCGGCATCGCCGCGCCGCGGCTGGCGCTCTGCGCGCTCAATCCGCATGCCGGGGAGTCCGGGCTCTTCGGGGATGAGGAGAAGCGGGTGCTCGCGCCCGCGGCGGAGGCGCTCGGTGCCGCTGGGCCACTGCCGGCGGACACCGTCTTCGTGCGGGCGATGCGAGGGGAGTTCGACGCGGTCCTCGCGCCGTATCACGACGTGGGGATGACGGCGATCAAGGTGGCGGCGTTCGGGCGGGCGGTGAACGTGACCCTGGGCCTGCCGTTTCCGCGGACGTCACCGGATCACGGGACGGCGTTCGACATCGCGGGGAAGGGCAAGGCAGATCCATCGAGCATGCGGGCGGCACTGGAGCTCGGGGCCCGGCTGGCGTCGGGCCGTGCAAGGGACTGATCAGCCTCGGGCGCTGCCGCCCTTTCCGTCCCCTCGTTCCGGCTCAGCCGCCAGCAGCCGGATCGTCCTGACCCGCCGCCCTTCCATCTCGGCCACCTCGAACCGGTGCGGCCCGACGACGACGCGGTCGCCGGCGCGGGGCAGGCGGCCCAGCTCGCCGAAGAGGTAGCCGCCGATGGTGGTGTAGTCCACGTCGTTCAGCGACGCGTCGTATTCCGAGTTGAACTCCGAGATCGGCATCGATCCCTCGAGCAGCGGCGCGCCCTCGGCGACGCCGGGGCCCTCCGGCCGGTCGTGCTCGTCGAAGATGTCGCCCACGATCTCCTCGAGCAGGTCCTCCATCGTCACGATCCCCGCCGTCCCGCCGTACTCGTCGAGCACCACGGCGAGGTGGGTCTTGAGCCGCTTCATGTCGGTGAGCACGTCCTCGACCTCGCGGGTGCCGGGCACGAACAGCGGCGGGCGCATGACCGAGCGCACCGTGTCGTGCTTCCCGGTCCGGAGCGCGGCCAGCAGGTCCTTCGAGTGCACCACGCCGACGATCTCGTCGAGGGAGTCGGTATAGACGGGATAGCGGGAGCGGCCCTCCCGGGCCACCTCGTCGGCACCTTCCTCGACCGTCAGCTCGGAGGCGAGCGCCGCGATCTGCGTGCGCGGCGTCATCACTTCCTGCGCCGTCTTCTCGCTGAACTCGAAGACTCCTTCGAGCAGCCGGGCATCCTGCTTGTGCAGGCCGCCGCCGGCCTCGCTCTGCTCGACCAGGATCCGGATCTCCTCGGGCGAGTGGAGCCGTTCGTGCTCGCCGGGCGGGTCGATGCCGAGCAGGCCGAGCAGCCGGTTGGCGGTGCCGTTGAGGAGCGCGATGGGCGCCGACATGATCCAGGCGAATCCCATCAGCGGCGCCGCGACCCAGCGGCTCACGTCCTCAGGGTAGATCAGCGCCAGCGCCTTCGGCACCAGCTCGCCCAGGATGATGTGCAGGATGGTGATGATGGCGAACGCCACGATCGACGCGGCCGTGTGCGTGGCGATCGTAGCCGCCGCATCGGGCAGCCAGGAGAAGGCCCCCTCGATGAGCTTGGCCAGCGCCGGCTCGCCGGTCCAGCCGAGGCCGAGGGAGGCGAGGGTGATGCCGAGCTGGGTGGCCGAGATGTAGCGGTCGAGCGACTGGACGGCGCGGCGGGCGAGGCGGGCTTTGCCGTCGCCGGCGCGCGCCATTTCGTCGAGCCGCGTCCGCCGCGAGCCGACCAGCGCGAACTCGGCGGCGACGAAGAAGGCGTTGGCGAGCACCAGGATGACGATCGCCGTGAGGCCGATCCCGATCGGTAAGCCTTGCGCCGGTTCCATATCTGTTAAGTTTAGTCGTGATTTACGTTTACCGCGAGTCGGGCCGGTGAGCCGGCGACTCCTTGCCGTCCTCCTGCTCACCGCCGCGTTCATGGTCGTCGAGGCGGTGGGCGGTTGGCTGAGCGGCTCCCTCGCCCTGCTGGCCGACGCCGGGCACATGCTCACCGACGTCGGTGCGATCGGCCTGTCGCTGGTGACCGCGGTGATCGGTGCCCGGCCGGCCGACGAGCGCAGGACCTACGGGTATCGCCGCTGGGAGATCCTCGCCGCCCTGGTGAACGGGGCAGCGCTCTTCGGGAT
>CAMLLJ010000036.1 GCA_946480845.1 uncultured Gemmatimonadota bacterium | reverse complement strand
GGGCGTAGGAACGGCAGATGAAATCCAACTGCTGGATCGAAAAGAACAAGTTGCGGGACGAGGACGTGCCCGATCCCCGCATCCTCAACAGCCGCGACGCCATCGTGCGCATCTCGTCCACCGCCATCTGCGGCTCGGACCTGCACCTGGTCAACGGGTTCGTGCCCACCATGGAGAAGGGCGACATCCTGGGGCACGAGTTCATGGGCGAGGTGATGGAGGTGGGCCGCGGCGTGAAGAACCTGAAGGTGGGCGACCGGGTCGTGGTCCCCTTCCCCATCGCCTGCGGCGAGTGCAACGCCTGCCGGCGCGACCTCTTCTCGCTCTGCGAGAACTCCAACCCCAACGCCTGGATGGCCGAGAAGATGTGGGGGCACTCCGGGGCCGGCGTCTTCGGCTACTCGCACCTCACCGGCGGGTACGCGGGCGGCCAGGCGGAGTTCGCGCGCGTGCCATTCGCCGACGTGGGGCCGCTCAAGGTGCCGGCGGGGCTCACCGACGAGCAGGTGCTCTTCCTCTCGGACATCCTCCCCACCGGCTACATGGGCGCGGAGATGTGCGACATCAAGCCGGGCGACATCGTCGCTGTCTGGGGCGCCGGCCCGGTCGGGCAGTTCGCCATTGTGAGCGCGTTCCTGCTCGGCGCCGAGCAGGTGATCGCGATCGACCGCTTCCCCTACCGCCTGCAGATGGCGCGCGAGGGGGCGAAGGCGACGCACACGATCAACTATGAGGAGGAGAGCGTGCTGGAGCGGCTGCGCGAGCTGACCGGCGGCCGCGGCCCCGATGCCTGCATCGACGCGGTCGGCATGGAGGCGCACGGCCACGGGCCGCAGTACGCCTATGACCGCGCCAAGCAGGCGATGCGCCTGGAGAACGACCGGCCCATCGCGCTGCGCGAGGCGATCCTCGCCTGCCGGAACGCGGGCACCGTTTCGGTGATCGGGGTGTACGGGGGATTCATCGACAAGTTCCCGATGGGATCGGTGATGAACCGCTCGCTCACGATCCGCAGCGGGCAGTGCCACGTGCACCGCTACATGAAGCCGCTCCTCGAGCGCATCGAGCGCGGGGAGATCGACCCGACCTTCATCATCACCCACCGGTTGAAGCTGGAGGATGCGCCGAAGGGGTTCGACCTCTTCATGCACAAGGAGGACGACTGCATGAAGGTGGTGCTCACGACCTGAGCACCGCCGGACCGAGGTGGGCGGCCGCGTACGCGCGCCACGGCCGCCACGCCTCGGTGTCCTCCCGGCTCGCCGCATCGGAATCGGGGAAGGCGTCGGGCCAGTGCAGGGCGCGCATGACGATCACCGCGGCGGTGCGCTCGTCGATGCCCGGCATTGCAACGAGCGCCCGGAGCGCGGACTCGGGATCGCCGCCCGGCTCGAGCCGGAGCGTACCGCCCGCCATCGCGCGGGCAACCGGCACCAGTGCGTCGCATGCATCGGGCCGCATGCCGACGAACCTGAGTCCGGCGTGCCCCGCTTCCGCCACCGCCGCGGCGGTCGGCGTCAGACGGTCCAGCGATCCAATCCCGGTCTCAACCGGCTCGCCCAGCTCCTGCACGACGGCGTCAGCGGCCTCGCCCGCGATCTCGCGCAGCGCGCACTCGAATCCGGCGAACGCGCCCGGCACCCGGAGACCCGGCCGGGCCGCGACCAGCTCGCCAAGCCCCGCCCCGGTGAGGTGCGCCCCGATCACGGCGGGCTCCGCATCGAGGTCGAGCAGGTGGCGAAGCCGCGCCAGCAGCGGCATCAGCTCGGGGAGCAGCGATTCGGACATGTCCAGCTCGAGGTGCGGCACGTATCCGGGCTTCCTGACCTCCCCGGCCGGGCCCTCCGGCCGTCCGATCGCCACCACGCCTTGGCATTGGCCCAGCCGCACCGTCCTCAGGTAGCGACCGTCGGCAACGGCCTCGACTCCCGGCAGCGCGCCCGCCGCGAGCGTCTCCAGCAGTGCGTCCCAGTCGAGCGGATCGCGATAGCCCAGCGTCAGCCGCACCAGGCCCGCGCCGGTCTCGTCCGGGGCAGGGCGGACCAGCGCGCGCGGCGGCCGCCGGCGCAGCGCGCTCGGGCTCATGCGGTAGTGCTCGCGGAAGGCGGTGTTGAAGCGCCGCAGGCTCTGGAACCCGCTGGCGTAGGCGATCCGGGTGACCGGAAGCACGGTGTCGGTGAGCAGCCGCTTGGCGAGCAGCAGCCGGTGCGTCTGCGCCAGCTCCACAGGCGAAACGCCGAGCTCGCGTTCCATGGCCCGGCGAAGCTGGCGCTCGCCCACGCCGAGCTCGCCGGCCAGGTCGCCCACGCCGCGGCCGTTGAGGGCGCCGGCCGCGATCCGGATCGCTGCGGCCTGCGCGACCCTCGGGACGACATCGCAGCTGGCCCGGCCGGGCGCCAGCTCGGGCCGGCAGCGCATGCACGGGCGGAACCCGTCCCGCTCGGCGGCGGCGGCCGTGTCGAAGAAGCGCCGCCGGTCCTTGTAGGAAACCCGTGCCGGACAGACCGGCCGGCAGTAGATCATCGTCGTCCGGATCCCGACGAAGAAGACGCCGTCGAAGCGCGCATCGCGGGCGGCGAGTGCCCGGTCGCAGACGTCGGCGTCGAGGGAGGGGCGGATGGCCGTGGCTCGCATCATGTGGCCCAATGTAGCCGTCAGCCGAGCGGCGGCTCGCCGGATCCGGACGCCGGACCCCCTGCCTGGTTTTCGAGGCCCGCCCGGGCGACACCCCTGAGCATCCCCGCGAACACCGCCTGGTGCAGCGGATGCACCAGGTACCAGTACGCGAGCCCCAGTAGTCCTACGGGATCGAAGATGGCGGTCTGCCGGATCAGTGATCCACCCTCGGCGGGCTCTACCTCGAACTCGAGCCACGCCCGGCCCGGCAGCCGCATCTCGGCCTGGAGTCGGAGGCGCCGGTCCGGCTCGAACGCCTCGACCCGCCAGAAATCGACGGTATCGCCGACGCGCAGCTGATCGGGGTCGCGCCGGCCGCGCCGGAGCCCTACCCCGCCGACCAGGAGATCGAGCGCCCCGCGAAGCTTCCAGAGGAAGTCGGCGTAATACCATCCCCGGCTGCCCCCGATCCGCCGGATCGGCGCGAACGCCTGGGCGGGCGGTGCGCTGGTCTGCTCCACCCGGGAATCCACCAGCCGGTTGCCGAATCGCACGCCTTCCCACGTGGCGGGCACGCCAGTGGACGATACCGCGTCCGACCAGTGGGTTTCGGCGAGCTCCCGCTCCTCGTTCCGGAGCGCGGCGGCGATGGCGGCGGTGTAGCCGATGGGATGCACCTGGAACTCCGCCTCGGCGGCGTCATCCTGCACCAGCGTTGGATGGCGGACGCTGTCGATCAGCTTCCGGCCGATGCGGGCGTACACCGGCGTGACGAGCCCGAGCCAGAGACTCGACAGCCGCGGCGTCAGGACGGGCACGCGGACCTGCAGCCGGCGCAGCCCCCGCTGGCGCGCATACTCGCGCATCAGCTCGCCGTACGACACCTGGTCCGCGCCACCAATCTCGTACACCCGCGATTCGGTGCCGGGCGCATCGAGCCCCGCCAGCAGGTAGCGCAGGAGATCGTCGATGGCGATCGGCTGGGCCGGGACGGCGACCCAGCGAGGCGTGATCATGATCGGAAGGCGTTCGACGAGCCCGCGGATCATCTCGAACGACACGCTCCCCGAGCCGATCACGATGGAGGCGCGGAACTCGAGGACCTGGACGCCGGTGGAGCCCAGCAGCCGGCCCACCTCCTGCCGGCTCCGCAGGTGCGCCGACAGACGTTCATTGCGATCGCCCAGCCCACCGAGATAGATGATGCGGCGGACACCGGCGGACGCCGCGGCCTCGGCAAAATTGAGCGCGCCGCGCCGGTCCGCCTCCTCGAAGTCATCCGGCGAGCCCATGGAGTGCACGAGGTAGTATGCCGCGTCCACGCCGGCCATCGCCGCCCGCAGCGACTCGCGATCGAGCACGTCGCCGGGCACCACGGCGACACCGTCCGGGACCCGGGCGGCAAGGAATTCCGGGCGGCGCGTCAGGCAGCGCACGGATGCACGGAGAGCGAGCGGACGCAGCAGGCGGCCTCCGACATAGCCGCTGGCGCCCGTCAGCAGGATGGTCGGCGTGGCCCCTCGGTGGCGGGCCTCCGGCGCGCCTACCAGTCGGTGGGCCGGTAGTCCTTCAGGAACTGGCCCCACACATGCTCGCCGGTGTTGATGCCGGAGATGATCGGGTCCACGATGCGCGCGGCGCCATCCACGATGTCGAGCGGCGGATGGAACCGGTGCTCGGCGATCTTGCGCTCGGCGATGGCGGCGGGGTCCTCGTCGGTCACCCAGCCGGTGTCCACGCTGTTCATGTGGATCCCGTCGCCATGGTAGTCGGTGGCGGCGGTGCGGGTCATCATGTTGAGCGCGGCCTTCGCCATGTTGGTGTGCGGGTGCCGCGTCGTCTTGAAGTTGCGGTAGAACTGCCCCTCGACGGCGGACACGTTCACGATGTGCTTCTCGCGGCCGGGAGTGCGGAGCATCAGCGGCTTGAGCCGCGCGTTCAGCACGAAGGGCGCGATCGCGTTGACCAGCTGCACTTCGAGCAGCTCCACCGACGACACCTCGGCGAGCAGCAGCCGCCAGGAGTTCCGGCCCCGCAGGTCCACCTGCTGGAGGTCCTGGTCGAGCTTCCCCTGGGGAAAGAGGTCCTTCTGCGCCCGCTGCTCCTCGGGGAGGAGCCGCACCTGCGAGAGCGCCGCGGCGTGCGTGAGGCCGGCCACGTCGAGCAGCCTGCCGTCGAGCCGGGCGGGCACCTCGGCTGCCTCATCGGCGCCCGCCTCGGGAAGCAGGTGGTACCCGCGCAGCCCCTCGTACCGGCCCAGCAGCCGCCGCTGGCTCTCGGGCAGCTCCGCGAGCGGGCCCGTCTCGCCCGCCATCATGTGCTCGTAGAAATCGGGCGGCCGCCGCACCGTCTGGCAGGCGTTGTTGATGATGAAGTCGAGGCGGTCGCGCGTAGTGAGCAGCTCGCGGCAGAACGCCTCGACGCTCGGCGTGTGCCTGAGGTCGAGGCCGAAGATCTCGAGCCGGCCCGCCCACTCGGCGAAGTCGGGCTCGCGGGCGTAGCGCGCCGCCGAGTCCCGGGGGAAGCGCGTGGTGACGATGAGGTGCGCGCCGGAGCGCAGCAGCTTGAGGCCCGCCTGGTAGCCGATCTTGACGCGGCCGCCGGTGAGCAGCGCCACCCGCCCGCTGAGGTCGGCGAGCTCGGTGCGCTTGAAGTAGTTGAACTCGGCGCACGCGGGGCAGAGCTGGTCGTAGAAGTGGTGGATCGCCGTGTAGTCCTGCTTGCAGACGTAGCAGTGCTGACGCTCGCCCTCGGCCGGCGCAGGGGGTGTCCCGGCCGCATCAGCCGGCTCGCCGTGGATGTCGCGCGGCTCGAATGCGGGCGGCGGGAAGACGTTGGGTGTCGTGAACACCGTCTGCTTCCGGAGCTGGCGGATGCCCGTCTCGTTCCGCTTCCGCTCTTCGCGGTTCACCCGGTCGGCCTTCCGGCGGCGGACGGTGGCCTTCACGAGCTGGCGCCGGGCGCCCGCGTCGGGGTGATAGACCAGCGCCACGGCGTCGAGCAGCCGTTTCCGTTCCTCCGCGGTGATCCCAGCGAGGAGGCCGCGGTCGGCGATGATCGATTCGAGCAGCTCGGTGGCGTCCCGCAGGCGGGCGGCGAATCCAGTCTCGGTGTTCAGCATGGGCCAAAGGCTAACGCGTCGTCGGCGTGGCGGGAAGCTCGAGAAACGTGCCCAGCAGGGCGGCCGCCGAGGCCACGGCCTTTCGCTCGGCGGCGGACAGCGGGACCACCGGCGTGAGCTCCAGCGCCACGCCGCTGGGCGACGGCTTCCGCTGCCACTGTCCCACGAACTCGCCGTCGATGGCGATCATGTTGGCCCAGAAGGTCCGCGGAGGGAGCCGCTTCGTTCTCACGCGCCCGGCGAGCGCGCTCCGGTCGCGGAAGCCGATGAAGTATTCGTCGTAGCTGGGGAGCAGGTGCGCCGCGGGCGCGGCGGGGGCTCGGGGGTTGCTGCCGGTGCCACGCCAGTACGAAGTGCCCGCCACGACATGGCTCCGGAGCCCGGCCGCGGCGACGGCGCGGCGCGCGTCGGCCATCGTGAGCCCCGACCACCAGGAGAAGTCCCTGAGGGTGGCCGGCCCGCGCGTGGTGAAGTAGGCGGCGGCGAGCCGGGCGAGCGATTCGTCGCGGGACGGCACGGCGCCCGCGGGCACCCGCTCCTCGAAGAGCGCGTAGGTGAACTGCTTTCCGCGCCGCGGGCCGCTGCAGATCACGCCGTCGAGCTCGAGCCGGATCATCAGGTGCGCGAGGCGCTGCGGGTCGTCCATGCTGAGGCCTGCCGCCTCGAGCGCGGCGCCCAGCTCCGCCCGCGTGCGATATCTCCCGCCTTCGAGCTCGCGATCCACAACGGCGGCGCCCCGCCGGTACACGTCGGCATCGACCCCGAACCGCCGGTAGCCGTACGCGCACTGCGCGTGGACGCGCGGGCCCGTGAGCGCGAGCAGCCAGCGCAGGTCCGCCGGGTCCACGAAGTGCCAGGTCGGCCGCAGCACGTGGGTGCGGATGATCGCGCCGGCGTTGAACGCCGACTCGACGTCCGCATCCGTCACGCCGCGGCAGCGGAGCCCGATGGCCCACTTCGCCGAGGGATACTCCTGGGCCTGGACGGCACAGAGCCGGCGGACCACGTCCGCCGGCTCCGTCAGCTTCGGCCCCGCGAGCCCCTGGTTCCGGAGCCGGAGCCGCGCGATGTCCAGGGTCAGCGCCCGACCTCGTTGCCGCTCGGGAAGGGTGTGGCCGGGTAGGGCCCGATCTTGGCGACCGTGTACTCGCTCGCCCAGAAATCGGGCGGCCCGTCGCTGTCGGCGACCCGGTTGGACACCGGCTTGACGCCGTGCTTGAGGTACGCGGCGACCGCGCGAATGTCGGCATCCGGCATGTGGCGGAAGGCCGGCCAGGGCATCGGGATTGCGAGATACTTGGGGTTCATGGGGAAGTTGCCCTGCCCCGGGACATTCGAGGTGATCTCCACGTCCGGCGTCTCGCCCGGCCGGAGCCCGTAGCGGAGGGCGTTGAAGATCTGCCGCTCGCTGAACCGGCCGATGCCCGTCGTGTTGTCGGGCGTCAGGTTGCGGGGCCGCGTCTTGAACGGCCCGATCTGGAAGATCTGGAGCGAGTCGGTCACGCCGGCCAGCCAGTTGGGCGCCGCCGGGTTGGAGCCGCCGCCATGGCAGTCCCCGCACGCGTGCTCGATCACGATCTGCCGCCCCCGCGCCACCTGCCCCGCCGACCCCGCCGCGGCGACTTCCGCACCACCGCCCGACGTTCCCGCCTGCCCCGCGCATCCGGCCAGGGGCAGCAGAACCAGCAACGGCATCCAGCGCGCCATACCCGCCTCCTTTGGAGTTACCTGACCTCGAGCACCCCCATCATGCCATGGTCCTCATGATCGAGGATGTGGCAATGGAACATCCACTTCCCCTTGTGATCGGTGTAGCGGACGATGAAGCGCGCCGTCTCGTGGCGCGGGACGTTGACCATGTCCTTCCACGCGCGGAACGGCTCCGGCACGCCGTTCCGGTCGAGGACCTGGAACTGGAAGCCGTGCAGGTGAAACGGATGGTCCATGCCGACCAGGTTCTCCACCTGCCAGATCTCGGTGGCGCCTACCCGGGTGCTCACGTCCACGCGCTTCAGGTCCATCTGCTTTCCATTGATGAGCCCGTGGGTGAGCACCATCAGCCGGGTCGCCGTCACGTTCGCGGTATCCAGAGGCTCGACCACGCGGAGCCGCTCCGGGATCGCAGGCGTGGCGACGGGCGGCTCATCGGTGTACACCAGCGTGAAGAGGTCGCGGTCGCGCTTCCAGTCGGCGGGGCGGGTCTGCGGCACGTAGCGGTCGTAGGCGAGCGTCCGCACCACGACGCGATCGCCCGGCTTCCCGGTGCCCGTCACCAGGATCTCGGCGCGCTCGGCCGTCGCCAGCAGCAGCTCGGACCTCTCGACCGGCCGCTCGAAGAGGCCGCCGTCGGTGCCCACCTGCAGGAAGGTCTGTCCCGGGATCGAGAAGCGGTAGAACCGGCCGGCGGAGGTGTTGAGGATCCGCCACCGCTGGACCTCGCCGCTCCGGATGCGTACCTCGGGCATCACCTGGCCGTTCACGATCAGGACCTCGCCTTCTCGCCCGTTCTCGGCGTCGATCCGGCCGGCCAGGGTGTGCGCCTCGGGGAGGTCGATCGATCCGTCGGGAAGCAGGCGGTTGTCGGCCAGGACGATCAGCTTCTCGGGGAGCGACGCGAGCGGGTCGTCCGCGGCGCGCACGATCATCACGCCGTACAGTCCGCGGGCGACCTGGTTGCCGGTCTGGTGGTCGGGATGCGGATGGTACCAGTACGTGCCGGCCGACCCGGGCCGGACGGTGAAGGCGTACTCGTATTCCTTCCCCGGGGCGACCGGGTGGAAGGGACTGCCGTCCGAGGTGAACGGGAGGGTGAGCCCGTGCCAGTGGACCGTGGTCGGCACCGGCAGCTCGTTGCGGAAGTGGATGACCACGCGATCGCCCTCGCGGACCTCGAGGGTCGGGCCGGGCACGCTTCCGTTGTAGGCGTAGACGTCGGTCTGGGTACCGGGGACCAGCGAGAGCCGGCCGGGCGCCGCGGTCAGCGTGAACTCGACGACGGATGGCCCCGTGGCGGGGGCCGGTCCGCGCAATGCGGAAAGGCCCAGCACCGGCAGGAGCAGGCGGAGCGGGAACATGGGGCCGTCGTTCGGAGAAGGTCCGGGGGCCGAATCGGGCAGCCCCACAATAAGGGGCGGGTACCGATCCGGGAAGTGCCTAGCCCCGCGCGGACGCCCCCGCCGCCAGGCCGGCCAGGATGACGCCCTCGGCCACGGCGTCGGCGAGGTAGATCGGCCGGATGGTGCCCGAGAGGACGAAGACGAGATCCACCAGGATGAATGCGGCGGCCGAGGCGGCGGCGAGCGTGAGCGTGACGGCGGAGCGGTCGCGCTTCCACGCCGCCATCGCGAGCGCGAGCGCGACCGCCACGATCAGGGCGCCCACCGTCTGCACCAGCCAGTCGTCGGTCTTGGGGCCCGTCACCGCCTCGAAGGTGCTCATGCTGATCCACGGCCAGATGCCGGTCACCAGGTAGTAGGCGGCCTGCAGCGCGAGGACCGTGCGGAGCATGGAACTCAGTTGAACCGGCTGGGCCGGAACATCGCGGCGTCGAGGATCGACCAGAGGTGGATCACCCAGCCGAGCAGGATGATCCAGAGGAGCGCGGCCAGCACGAACATGATCGCGCCCTTCACGGGGCGGCCCTGGATGAGCTGGCCCAGCCCGGGCACGAAGAAGCTCGCGAGCGCGGCGATCACATTGCCGGTGGATCCCTGGCCAGCCATGGCGCCTCCTGTGGGTTCGTCGCTGCAAGTTGACCCCGACCGCCCGCGCGCGCCACTGCCGGTGGTTGAGCCGCGGTTGAGCCTTGCCGCGCACCTTGGTGCCGTGGTGATGCCGGGCGGGCCCGCGGCCCGCGGCACACCGCGTCACTCCACCGGGAGGTGCATATGCTTCGAGTCAGGCGGTTCGCGTACCTGTTCGTGGGGCTCGTCGCGGCGGCGGCCGCGCTGCCCGCGCCGTCGGAGGCGGCGCAGCAGTTGGCCTGCTCCACCGTCGTGACCACGCGCTACTGCGGCTACGCGGTGGTCGTCGACGACGCCCAGAAGCCGTGCATCGAGCGGGATGGCAAGGCCTACTGCCCGGTCTATCGCACCTTCTACCCGGTGCAGATCTCCTGACCGGCTGCCCCACTTCTTCAGCGAGGAGACCGATACCATGCGCATCCGCGCGCTGTTCCTCCCTCCGCTGGCGGCGCTCGCCATCGCCAGCCTGACCGCCTCCACCGCCGAGGCCGCGAAGACCTCCATCTGCTTTCCGAGGGCCGGCGGCGTTCTCTGCTACTATGCGGTTGACTACTCCGACTGCATCGTGGTGGATGGCCAGGATTATTGCCGCACCATCGGGATCTACCGGTGGGAGCTCTGATGGTGGCGCCTGCCGGCTGCCGCCTGCGCAGGGCCACGATGGCCGTGGTCCTGCTGTGCCTCTCGCTCGCGAGCGCCACCGCGCTTCTCGCGCAGCGAAGGCACACCGATTTCGCCGTCTCGAAGCAGCAGCCGCTCTGGCGCCGGCTCGATGCCGACGGCACCACAATCGGAAGCCCCAACTGGGTGCTCGTCCGGGGCGGCCGGGTCTTTCTCACCGACTTCGACGGCCCCGCGGTCGTCGCGCTCGATGCGCGCACCGGCGCCACGCTCTGGCGCTACTCAAAGGCCGGCGAAGGGCCGGGCGAATTTCGCCATCCGGCAATCGTGTTCTGGCATCCCCGCGGTGCCGCCGTCATCGATAATCATACGCGCCGGATCTACCTCTTCTCTGCCGATGGGCGGCTGCTCGCCGAACAGGGTGTGCCCCGGGGACTCAACATCGGCAACGCCTGCTCGCTCGCCGACGGAAGCATGGTGCTCAGCGCCACGGTCATGGCCGGCCCGTCGCTTTTCCGGGTCGCCTTCGGGCGGGAGCGCGCCGAAACGGTCCGGCTGCCATTCGATACGGCGGGCATGCATCCGTACCACGCCGCGATGGAGCTGGCCCCCACAACGGACGGCACTGCCTGCCTCGGTGCCCGCAAGCTGACTGCCGGCATGGCCCTCCTGCCGACGGCCGGCCCCGCCGTTCCCCACGCCTTTGTGGAGTCCCCCGCACAGCGCCCGTTCAAGGCGCCCTCGGAGATCCGGGACACGGCGGACCTTCCCATCCCGTTCGCCCTGCGCGCCGGCGTCACCGGCAGCACCGCCTTCGTCTGGTTCGGCGGGATCCAGTGCCGCAACCGCTGCATCGACTTCTATTCCCTGCCCGACCTCCGCTACCTGCACACCATCCGCATTGAAGGCCGCACCGGCCTGGGCATGCACAACCTCGACATCGACGGCGACCTCGTCGTCATGCTCGGCAGCCGCGACGACGTTCCCATGGTCGCCGCGTATCGCCTGCCCCGCCCGCGCGTCCGATGAAAACCGGGGACGCGGTCGTCGTCGCCGTCGGGGCCGCATGCATCGTGGTGCTCGCGTGGCGCATCCCCGACCTGCGGCGGAGCGGCACCCACGCATCGGAGGTGAGCGAGCTGCTGGGCCGCCCGGTGCCGGAGGCGTTCGTGGCCGCCTCCGATGCGGGCCGCCCGGGCGCCGGCACCGCGATCTACTACGTGTACGCGGAAACCTGTCCCTGGTGCGGGATGGACCGCGCGCAGGTGCGCCGCGCGTCGCTCGCGGTGCGCCGTGACGGCAGGGCGGTCCCCTTCGTCGCGGTGAGCTTCGGCAGGTCGCAGGACCTCGAGCCGTACTGGCGCGAGCTCGCGGGTCTCCCGCTTCCCGATCGCTTCACCACCATCGGCATCGAAGCGGCTGACAGTGCGGGCATCGCCGGCGTGCCGGTCCTGGTGGTCGCCGAGGAGGGGGTGGTGAAGGCAGCGTGGATCGGGCACCTGCAGTGGAAGGAAGTGGACACCCGCCGCGCCATGGAATGCCGGCTGGGACAGGCACGGGCGTGCACCGCCCTGTTCCTCGCCGACCTGGCGAGGGGGGCCCGCCGGGCCGTCGTGCGGAGGGCCTGACCGGCCCCGATCGCGGGGTGGCCCGCCTCTTGCCGATTCAGCTCCCGTCCCCCAAAAGGCAGGAGCCAAGGCCATGAGGCCCCTTTACCGGCGCACCCGACTCCGTTGGGTGCTCGCGCTTTGCGGCACCGCGGCGCTCAGCGCCTGCGCAGCCAAATACGCCCAGGTCCCCGCCCGCGTGGACCTCGAGCCCTACGGCCGGGTGGCACTGCTCACCTTCTCGGCCGAGCGCGCCGATACCGGCATGATCGCGATGGCCACCCAGCGCTTCGCCGAAGCGCTCCTGGAGAGCCAGGGCGTCGAGCTGCTCGAGCTCGGCAGCCAGGACTCGTCGCTCCAGGCCCTCGCCGCGCGCGACGTGCCCGCGGTGTTCTTCGGGCACCTCAAGCTTTCCGACGTCAAGCCGACGGGGCGCATCAGCACCTCGGGCGTAAACGTGCGCGGCGCCGTCACCGCCGAGCTCACGGTGCGGCTCGTGTCTACGAAGACCGGCGGCACCGTCTGGCGCTCGAGCGCCGCGGCCAATCGCACGCTCGGCCACCTCGCGCTCAGCGGCGGCGGGCCGTCGGTGGGCATGCGGAACCGCGACCAGGCCTACGGCGAGATGGTGGGCGCGCTCGTCGCCGGCGTGACCAGGGACCTGAGGCCGACCTGGGTGAAGCAGTGATGTGAGGGGGCTGTGTCAGGCGAGGGTCTCTAAGGTGACACGGGCGGGAGCCGCGGCTCGTCGCTGAACGCGGCGTTCATCTCGTCGAAGCTCACGGCCCCGCGGAAGCCCCCGAAGCTCCCCTCCTCCGCAAGCTCCCGCGCCGCCCGCAGGAAGCCCGTCCACGCCGCGCGCGCCAGCGCACCGCCCACGCTGATCCGCCTCACCCCCAGGTCGCGGAGTGCCGCGACGGTCGTGAAGTCGCTCCCCGCGAGCACGTTCACCGGGAGCGGCCGCACGGCCTCCACCACCGCGCTGATGTCGGCGCGGCTCCGGAGGCCCGGCGCGAAGAGGCAGTCCGCGCCCGCCTCCGCGAAGGCGGTGAGCCGCCGGATCGTCTCCTGCAGGTCGGGCCGCCCGACGATGAATCCCTCCGAGCGCGCCGTGAGCAGCACGCCCGTGCCGCTCGCGTCGATCGCCGCGCGGGCCGCCGCGATCCGCTCGGCCGCGAGCCCGGCATCGAGCAGCGGCTCGTCGGCGTCGCCGCTCGCGTCCTCGATCGACAGCCCCGCGATGCCGGTCTCCACCGCCCGCGCCACGTTCCGCCCCACATCCCGCGGCGACACCGCGAAGCCCCCCTCGAAGTCCGCGTTCACCGGCACCTCGACCGCCGCCGAGACCGCGCGCAGGTGCGCCAGCGCCTCCTCCAGCGTGACGTGGTTGTCCGGCTTCCCGAGCGACCAGGCGAAGCCCGAGCTGGTGGTAGCGAGCGCCGGAAACCCGAGCTGCGCCAGCAGGCGCGCGCTGCCCGCATCCCACGGGTTGGGAATGACGAAGCATCCCGCCTCGTGCAGCCGGCGGAAGGCGGCGGCCCTGGTCACGGCTTGAGCACCGTCCATTCGATCTCGTTGAGCAGGTTTCCCACCGCCTCGGCTGACTCGGTCGTCCAGGCGAAGCAGCCGGCGCCGCCGTCCGGCCGCATCCCCTCGAGCCGGCCCACCGTGGCGAGGACCCACTCGTCGCGCACGAACTGGCGGCGGAGGCAGAGCCGCACGCGGTATGGCTTCTCCATCGCGAGCGGCTTGAGCTCTCCCGCCCGGGTCCGCCGCACCGCCCGCGTCGCGGCGGCGCGGAGCATCCGGTGCACCGTGGCGGGCGGGAGCGTGGCGGCGGCCGCGCGCGAGTAGACCGTCTTCACCGTCACCGTCTCGAGCGGGCCGAGCATCTCGCGGGTCTCCGCGGTGAGCGCGTCGTCGCCGGCGGCGAGCACCATCGGGACGCCCATCTCGCCGCCGATGAAGGCGGCGATCCCCGCCTCGTTCAGCACCTTCCCGTTCACCGTGAAGGAGTCGAAGGCGAAGTTGTGGGCGATGATGCCCGGGCTCCCGGCGTTGGCGTGGGCACCCACGATCATCATCGCGTCGACCATCGGGTTGATCCCCGTGGACATGACGATCGGCTTGGGATAGCCGCGGATCAGGATGGCGGCGCTGTCGAGCTTCTCGGGCAGGACGTTGCGGAAGAGCGTGCCGCCGTGCCCCTCGTTCACGATGAACTGCGTGGCCCCGGCCGCCCGCGCGCCGGCGATGAGCGCATTCACCTCGTCGGTCAGCTCCTCGCGGAAGCGCTCGTGCTGGGGCGTCCCGCCCCGGGCCACGGGCCGCATCTCGGTGCCGTTCCGCACCGCCGAGGCGAGCCCTTCCATGTCGGCGATGATGTAGACGGTAAAGCCGCGCGGCTGCATGTCGAGCTCCAGCTTCTGCCGGGCGAGCTGGTACTCGGTGACGCCGAAATAGGCGGCGGGGGGCGTGGTGTCGCGGGGGGCGGGCTGCTGCCCCTGGGCCAGCGAGGCGCCGGGGAGCGCGAGCGATGCCGCGAGCGCGAGGAGTGCCGGGGGCGTCACGGCCGGTGCGCGCCTCACCGGAGCACCGTCTCTTCGATCGCGTCGAGGAGGTAGCCCATGGTGCGGGCGCTCTCCGTCACGAAGCGGAAGCTCCGGTCGCCGCCGGTGCGCTCCAGCTTGAATTCCTCGAGTGCCGCGATCGCCGCGACCACGGTGTCGGAGAAGCTGCGCCGGAGGGTGAAGTCCACCCGGTACGGCTTCTCCATGGTGAGCGGCGCGAACTCGCCCGCCAGCTCGCGGCGCACCGCCTCCGCGGCGCCGGTCCGCAGCAGCCGGCGCACGTGCGCCGGGCTGTAGGTGATCGCGGCGCTCCGCCCCACGGCGCGCTTGGTGACGATGGCCACGAAGTCGGTGCCGAGCATCTTCCGCGTCTCCTCGATCAGCACGTCGTCGCCGCTCACCAGCGACACCGACACGCCCATCTCCCCCGCCATCAGCGCGTTGATGCCCACCTCGTTCAGCACCTTGCCGTTCACCGTGAACGAGTCGAACGCGAAGTTGTGCGCCATTACGCCGGGACTTCCGGCGTTCGCGTGCGCGCCGGTGAACATCAGCGTGCCGAAGGTGCTGTCGAGGCCGGTGATCATCACCAGCGGCTTGGGGAAGCCACGCACCAGCATGGCGCTGCTGTCGAGGTCCCAGGGCAGGACGTTGGCGAAGAGGTTGCCGCCGTGGCC
>CAMLLJ010000035.1 GCA_946480845.1 uncultured Gemmatimonadota bacterium | reverse complement strand
CCCGGTCTTGCCGATGCCGAGGATCTGGAAGTCGATCCCGCCCGCGCGCTCCATCAGCGTCTCGTACGCCGCCGCCATCGCCGGCACCTCCTCCCTCGGCACGTCGCCCCGGGGGAGGTGCACGCACGCCGGGTCGATGTCCACCTGGGAGAAGAGGTTCTCCCACATGAAGCGGTGGAAGGCGTGGATGCTGTCGGGGGGCATCGGATGGTACTCGTCGAGGTTGAACGTCTCGACGCTGCGGAAGGAGAGGCCTTCGTCGCGATGCAGCCGGATGAGCTCGCGGTAGACGCCCACCGGCGTCGAGCCCGTGGCGAGCCCGAGCACCGTGCGCCGGCCTTCGGCGGCGCGCGCCCGGATCAGCGCCGCGATCCGCGCCGCCACGGCCACGGCCAGCGCGTCGGTGTCGTCGATGACGATGGTCCGGATGCGCTCGCGGTCGGTGGTCGAGGTCACGGTGCGCCCGCGCGGCGGCAGCCGGTGTCGTAGACGACGAGGCGGAACTTCGCGTCGTACTCGCCGGCGCCGGCGTCGCGCACCTGGGCCGCGATGTAGCAGCCGCGCTGCGTCGCCGCGAGCGCATACCCCTCGCCGACCTCGCGGCCGCGCAGGCGGATGGTGCCGCCCGCGCTCTCGACGATCCCGCCTTCCACCGGGATCTCGACGCGGCCGGTGTCAGGCGTGACCGAGATGTCGAGCGTGGGGCCGGTGACCCATGCCGGCGCGGCCGCGGCGGAGTCGGCGCTGCCCAGCACCGCACCGGTGCCGGGATCGACCGCGATCCAGCCGGTGGCCGGCGCGTCGTCGTCGGCGAGCGCCGGGCCGCGGCCGGCGAGGATGCGCGTCCCGTCGTCGCTCCAGCGCACCCGCCAGCCGGCGAGCACCGGCAGGGTGCGGGAGGCGCCCGTGGCCACGTCGGCGGTGCCCAGGCGCGCGTAGCCGGCAGCGGCCACCATCCCGCTCGCGGGGAACTGCGCGGCGCGCGCCTCGGCCGCGGGGACGCCGAGCCGCGCGGCAACCGCCGCGATCGAATCCTCGGGGATCACGTCGGATTCGCCCACCATGATGCGGATCGCCTCGCCGTACGCCACCCGGCTCCAGTCGGGGGAGGGCGCCACGTCCCAGACGCTGTCCACCTGCACGGTGCTGCCCGCGGCCTCGGAGGCGAGCAGGAACCCGTCGTAGAAGGGCTCGTTCTCGGTCGAGCTCCAGTCCTCGAGCACGAGGAGCGCGCTGCCGTCAGGCGAGCGGAGCCAGCGGACCACGGCGGCCATGCCATGCTGGCCGGGGTTCACCCGGATCGCGGTCACGGGCCCCGGCAGGGCGGCACCGGTGGTGTCGGGACGTGCGGCGCGCCCGGCGCGGTCGCCGCAGGCAATGACGAGCAGCAGCGCGGACAGCAGGGCGGCACCTCGGGAGCGGAACACGGGGCTCTCCGGCTTGGGATGCGCGAAATGTATCTTTCCCGCCCGATCCGCGTTCCCCTGCTGCCGGAGCCGTCCGTGACCGAAGCCATCCTCGCCGAGCTCGAGCGCGATGCCGCGTTCGCGGCCGGCGCGCCGTTCGTCGAGCTGGTTGCCGGCTTCCTCGCCGAGAACGGTGCGGCCGCGGTGCCCGTGTCGCCGGCGGACACCGCGGAGTCGCTCGCCGCGCGCTTCGCCGAGCCGATGCCGCTGGCGGGCCGGCCGCTCGCCGAAGTGGTGGAGCGCATCCGCCGTGACATCCTGCCGTCCGCCATCCGGCTGTCGCATCCCATGTACCTCGGCCACCAGGTGAGCGCGCCGCTGCCGGCGGCGGTGTGGTCGGACGTGGTGGCGTCGGCGCTCAACAACTCGCTCGCGGTGCGGGAGATGTCGCCCGGCGGCACGGCGCTGGAGACGCAGCTCGTGCGCTGGCTCGCCCAGCTGGCCGGCTTCGGCCCGGAGGCGGGCGGCACGCTGACCTCCGGCGGCACCGAAGCGACGTTCACCGCGCTGCTTGCCGCGCGCGCGGCGGTGCTGCCCGATGCGTGGACCGCCGGCGTCGGCGCCGATCCGCCCGTGCTCGTGGCCGGCGAGCACGCGCACTATGCGGTCTCCCGCGCCGCGGGCGAGCTGGGGCTTGGCACCTCGCGCGTGGTGACGGTGCCGTCGCGGGAATGGGCGATGGATCCCGATGCGCTCGCCGCCACGCTCGACCGGCTGCGCGCCGAGGGCCGGCGCGTCATGGCGGTCGTCGCCACGGCGGGCTCGACCGCCACCGGTTCGTTCGACGACCTGCGCCGGATCGGGGAGCTCTGCGCCGAGCGCGGGCTCTGGCTCCACGTGGACGCCGCGCACGGCGCCTCCGCGCTGCTCTCGGCGGCGCATCGCCACCGGCTCGATGGGCTGTCGCTCGCCCGCTCGGTTGCATGGGACCCGCACAAGATGATGCTGGTGCCGCTGTCGGCGGGGATGGTGCTGGTGCGGGAGGAGCGGGACCTCGAGGCCGCCTTCGCGCAGCGGGCACCCTACCTCTTCCACGGGGGCGACGGGCGACGCTGGGACCAGGGGACGCGGAGCGCGCAATGCTCCCGCCGCTTCGATGCACTCAAGGTGTGGGTGGCGCTGCAGCGCTACGGCGCGGACGGCATCGGCGCGCTGTACGAGCGGCTGGTGGCGGTGACCGAGGCGCTGCATCGCGACGTGGAGGGCCGGGGAGACTTCCAGGCCGTGCACGCGCCGGAGTGCAACATCCTCTGCTTCCGCTACGCGCCCGCGGGCGTGCCCGAGGGTCCCGCGCTCGACGAGCTCAACCGCGCGCTTCGCGAGCGCTACAACCGCTCGGGGCAGGGATGGCTCACCACCACAATGCTGGGTGGGCGGCGGGTGCTCCGGGTGACGGTGATGAACCCGCGTTCCAGCGAGCAGCACGCGGCGGCGCTGCTGGACGGCCTGGCGGCGGAGGGTGCCCGGATGCTGGCCGGGAGCGCCTGAGCGGCCGTATCTTGCGCGTACCCTGAATGAAACCGCTCTCGCGGCGGGACGTCGTGCCTAGCGGGCGGCGGGCCGGAAGGTCACGCGCTGGGTGATCACCGTGCGCACCGGCCGCCCGCCGCGCTGGCCGGGGCGGAGCGTGCAGGAGCGGATGGTGGCGATCGCCGGCTCGATGAGGCCCGAGTGGCTCGCCTGCAGGATGCGGACGCTGGCGGGCTCGACCGTGCCCGCCGTGTCCGCCGCGTACGCCACGATCACCGAGCCGGTCAGGGTGGCGAGGTGCGGCGGCGCCGGCGCTTCGGTGCAGCCGATGATGGCGGGCTTGCGGGTGGCGTCCGCGGCCGCCACCGGCGCCATGCCGCCCACCGGGGCGCTGAGCGAGTCCAGTACCGCCGCTTCGTCGTTGAAGTACGGCAGCGTGTCGGCGCCCGAGCGGATCCGGAGCGCCCGCGCCGACGCCGCGGCGATCCGCCGCTCCGTGGCGGTATCGCTCAGCCACACCGTGAGCACGTCCGCCGCCGTGTCGGCGTTGGCCATCCAGCGCCCGCGGGCCCAGCGGCGCCCGGTGCCGATCGAGGTGTCGGGCGCGCCCCACTGGCGCTCGAGCCGGTCCAGCGCCTGCGGCGAGGTGATCGCCTCGCGCACCACGAGGTAGGGCACCACGCCGCCGTTCGGGTCCACGGCGCCGGCCACGCGCACCATCGCCTCGATCGTGTCGGGGGAGACGCAGAGGCGGTCCACCGACAGCTCCGCCACGGCGAACGCCTCGCATTCGATGGTGTTGCTGCCGGCCGCCGCGGCGGCGGTGCGGAATCGCTCGAACGACATCCCGGGAGACATCCCGCGGAAGGCGAACGGCCCGTCGGCCGAGTCGCCGCAGGCGGCCAGCAGGACGACGGCGAGGAGCGCGCAGGTCGGGGTTCGCATGCCGGCAAAGGTACGCGTTCCCGCCCGCCGCGAGAAGACGCCGCCGGTGCACGGGTTCGCATTCACCCTTCGCAGTCCACCAGGAGAGAGCATGAGACTGATGTCGTCACCGGCCGGCGCCTGGCTCGCCGCCGCGCTGTGCCTCGCCGCGCCGCTCTCGGCGCAGACCTTCACCGTCGAGGACGCGACGCTCCGGCGGATCTGGCAGCTGGGCATGGACAGCTCGCAGACCTGGGAGCTGGCGCAGACGCTCACCGACTCGATCGGTCCGCGCCTGAACGGCTCGCCGGGGCACCGCGCCGGCAACGAGTGGCTGGTGTCGATGTACCGGAAGTGGGGCATCGAGGCGCGCAACGAGCAGTACGGCACCTGGCGCGGATGGCAGCGCGGCATCACGCACCTCGACCTCGTGGAGCCGCGGGTGCGCACCCTGGAGGCGATGGTGCTCGCCTGGAGCGCAGGGACCAACGGCCGTCCGGTGCAGGCCGCGGTCGTCGCGTTCCCGGATCCCGCCGATTCCGCGGCGTTCCAGGCCTGGCTGCCGTCCGCGCGCGGGAAGTTCGTGCTCGCCTCGATGCCGCAGGCGAGCTGCCGCGCCGACGCGAACGTGAAGGAGTTCGCCACGCCGGAGCTCTACGAGAAGCTGCGCGACGACCGGCAGAAGGCGCAGGCGGCGTGGGCGGCGCGCACCCGGCGCACCGGCCTCACCACCGCGGCGCTGCACGATGCGCTCGCGCGCGCCGGTGCCCGCGGCATCGTCACCTCGCTCTGGTCACAGGGCTGGGGGGTGCAGAAGATCTTCGGCACCCGCGTGGCGGCGACACCGGTGGTGGACGTGAGCTGCGAGGACTACGGCCTCCTCTGGCGGCTGGCCGAGCGGAACCAGGGCCCGGTCATCCGGCTGGCGTCGGATGCCCGCGCCCTCGGCGAAGTCCCCGTGTTCAACACCATCGCGGTCATTCCCGGCTCCGAGAAGCCGGATGAGTACGTGATGCTGTCCGCGCACTTCGATTCGTGGGACGGCTCCTCCGGCGCCACCGACAACGGCACAGGCACCGTCACCATGCTGGAGGCGATGCGGATCCTGAAGCAGGTGTACCCGCGCCCGAAGCGGACCATCATGGTGGGGCACTGGGGCGGCGAGGAGCAGGGGCTCAATGGCTCGCGCGCCTTCATGGCCGACCATCCCGAGATCGTCTCCGGCCTCCAGGCGCTGTTCAACCAGGACAACGGCACCGGGCGGATCACCCGGATCTCGGGCTCGGGGCTCACCCGCGCCGGCGAATGGTGGGGCCGCTGGCTGGCCCAGGTGCCCAACGAGATCACCCAGCACATCACGCTGTCGGTCCCGGGCATGCCGCCGGGGGGCGGGAGCGACATGGCGTCGGCCATCTGCCATGGTGCGCCCGGCTTCGGGCTCGGCTCGATCAGCTGGGACTACGGGACCTACACGTGGCACACCAACCGCGACACCTTCGACAAGATCGTCTTCGAGGAGATCCGCAACAACGCCACGCTGACGGCGATGCTGGCCTACCTGGCCTCGGAGGACCCGGAGAAGGTGGAGCGCGAGCGGCGCATCATGCCGACGCGCGACGGCCAGCCCACCCAGTGGCCGGAATGCGCGACACCGGCGCGCAAGTCGTCCGACAGCACGCGCTGAGGCGGGCGCAGGTCAGGGATCGGCATACCCGCGGACGCGCAGCGTGAGCGCTGCCGGCCGCGGGTCGCCACGGAAGCGGAGGGCGCCGTGCCGGGTGGAGCGGCCGGCGAGGAAGTCGAGGGTGAACCCGCTCGTTTCGCCGCCCTCGAGCGCGCCTTCCACCTCGACGGCGGCGGCGGCGCGGTCGCCGCGGTTCTCGACGCGCACGCGCGCGGTCCAGCCGCCCTGGTGCACGGTGACGGCGTCCACGGAGACCGCGAACGCCGGCTCCGCCGCCGGCCGCATCGCCCGCACCGCGAGCCAGGCGATGGTGCCGAGGACGAGCAGCGCGCTCAGCGCCGCGACCGCCCACTCGGCGCGCGGGATCCGCGAGTCCTTCGCCGCGGCTTTCGGCGTCACAGGATCAGCCGGGCCGCCGCGGCGCCGAAGGCGGCGGGGAAGCCGAGCACCACGGTGATGGCGAGGAGCGGCGCGAAGGAGAGCGCGTCGGCGCGGCCGAAGGTCCAGAGCACGTAGAGGCTCACCAGCAGGGCCAGCGCGTAGCCGGGCACCGTGTACCGGAGTGCCAGGCTCCACTGCCGGGTCCCCTCGGGCACGCCGGCCTGGCCCCGGAAATCGAGTGCGTACACGAACAGGTGCAGCGTCACCAGTGACACCGCGACGAGCCCGGCGAGCATCCAGTCCGTCATGGTGAACGCCAGCATGAGGATCTCCTCCGTGGGCGCCACCGCGAGCGCCAGGAAGAGCGCGCCCACGCCCATGGTGAAGAGCTCCAGCCAGTGGTTCGACTCGCGGCGCCTGAGCTCCTCCTTGAGTGCCGCGGCTTCCCCCGATCCGTTGGCGCGGAGCTGGCTCCGCGCGAGCATCGCCCCGATGGCCGCCGGGACCGTCTGCAGGGCGATGCGCCCCACCGATTCGGGAAGCGCCATGCCGGGCCGCACCACGCCGAGGAGGGCGAGGACCGATGCACTCGCGGCCCAGCCCACGCCCAGGGCGATGATGGCGTCCATCGCGTCCTCCCGCAGGTCGAAGGTGGGCTCGAACCCGGCGATGTAGGAGAGCCCCACGAGGGCCGGGACGGCGAGGCCGAGGAAGAGGGCGATCCGCCCGGGCGGGAGCGAGCTGCCCAGCGACCACATCTCGACGGTCATGAGCAGCGGCAGGGAGAAGAGCACGGCGCCCGCGAACGCCCGCGCGATCCCGATGCCGAAGCGCAGGGTCCGGGCCGCTTCGCGGTTCACGCGGCCCCCGCCGGTGACGGGGGCCACGGCAGCAGGGCCTGGATCGGGCAGTATTCGTCCCACCTGAGCCGGGAGGCACGATGGAGCCGTTTCCCGAAGAGGCGGAGCTGCGGGAGGTCTTCGGCTGCGATCCGGTGCTCCTCGATCCGGCGCTGCCCTGGCGGCTTAACGTGCTCAGCTTCGAGTCGACCTCGGGGGCCGACCGGGTCGAGTGCGTGATCGAGCCCGTCTACCATACGATGACGCTGCGCTGGTCCCGCGACGGCCGCGAGCTGGTCTTCCTCGACCTCACCCGCGTGCGCGGCCTGTCGGTGGACCGGTACCGCGGCCGCGTGTCGCTGCTCGCCCTCTTCGAGGAGCAGGCGGCGCTCCGCTCCATGCGCCTGCAGCTGAGCCCATCGGTGCACGTCACCTGGGGCACCCGCGACGACGAGCTCGAACGCACCCCGGCCGGCGACCAGGAGCTCTCCCTCTGAGCCGCGGCGCGCATCAGCGCGCCCGCGCCTTCAGCAGTCTGGTCACCCGCTGCTCCAGCGCCCCCCTCCCGCCCAGCACTTCCGCCAGCACCCCTTCGCCATAGGCGGCGAGCACCTCGGGGTGCACGTAGTACTTCCGGCACACCGCCCGGGTGTTGTTGAGCTGGCCCGCGACCTTGTCGATGGCGGCGAGGATGTTGGCCTTCGCCTCGCGCTCGCTCGACGGCACGCCGAGGGCGAGCAGCGCCTCCGACGCGAGCACCGTCCCGGCCCAGGTGCGGAAGTCCTTGGCGGTGAACTCCTCGCCGGCGATCTCGCGGATGTAATCGTTCACGTCGCCGGAGTCGATGGTCTGGCGCGCGCCGTCCTCGTCGAGGTACTGGAACAGCTCCTCGCCCGGGATCGCCTGGCAGCGCGCCACGATGCGCGCGAGCCGGCGGTCGGCGACGTCCACGGTGTGCGGCTTGCCGCTCTTGCCGCGGAACTCGAAGTGCAGCGTCGAGCCGTTCACCTCGACGTGCCGGTCACGAAAGGTGGTGAGGCCGTAGGAGCGGTTGGCGC
The DNA here is from genome assembly GCA_946480845.1 of uncultured Gemmatimonadota bacterium. Next base: position 7,416 of record CAMLLJ010000035.1, on the reverse strand, counting down.
GCGCGTACTCGTCGTTGCCGACGCGGATCTGGGTGCACTCGAGCAGCCGCACCACCGTCGCGAGCACCTTGCGCCGCGGAAGGCCGGGGAGAGAGAGGTCGGCGGCGAGCGCGCGGCGGATCTTCGGGAGCGCGGCGCTGAACGCGAGCATGCGGCCGAACTTGGTCTCGTGGCGCACCTCGTGCCACGACCGGTGGTAGCGGTACTGCTTGCGGCGGCGCGCGTCGCGTCCCGTGGCCTGGATGTGGCCCTTCGGGTCGGCGGCGATCCACACCTCGGTCCACGCCGGTGGGATGGCCAGCGCGCGGATGCGCGCGAGCGTCGCGCGGTCGCGCACCGTCCGTCCGTCGGGGCCGGTGTAGGTGAAGCCGCGCCCGGCGCGCCGGCGCGAGATGCCCGGCGCCGCGTCGCTCACGTGGCGCAGGCCGGCGGCCGCTGCCGAGTGGGCAGGCTCGGGCGCGTGCTGGGCGGTCGAGCGGCTGGCGGGGCGACGCGTCAACGTGCAACCTCCGTGGATGGTCGGCGCGCTGCATCATACGCGCCGCTGGATGCGGGCGTCGTGAGGGCCGTCACGCTTGTAGGCGGGTCCCCGCAACAGTAGTTTCGGGCACCCGCCACGGAAGGGAACTGCATGCTGCGTCAAGGCCTGCTCTGGCTGTCGCAACAGAACGGCATATTCAATTTCATCCGCTCCAATCCGCTGGCCCGCCGGTTCGCCGCGCGGTTCGTGGCGGGCGAGACGATCGACGAAGGCGTGGCCGCTGCCGTAGAGATGCACAAGCGCGGCATTACGTCGTCGCTCGACCTGCTCGGCGAGAGCGTGACGCAGGCGGCGGAGGCCACGGCGGCCCGCGACCAGTACCTCGCCATGCTCGACCGGATGGCCGCCGCGAGCCCGGTCGAGGTCAACGTCTCGGTCAAGCTCACCCAGATGGGCTTCGATATCGACGAGGAGCTCTGCCGCCGCAACATGGTGGCCATCCTCGAGAAGGCGCGCGCGCTGGGCGGGTTCGTGCGGCTCGACATGGAGAGCTCCGCCTACACCCAGCGCACCCTCGACTTCTTCGAGCACAAGCTGTTTCCCGACTTCGGCCCGCACTGCGGCGTGGTGATCCAGTCGTGCCTCCGCCGCTCGGAAGCCGACGTGGCGCGGCTGGTCGAGATGCGCGCCCGGGTGCGGCTTTGCAAGGGCGCCTACCTCGAGCCGCCCTCGGTGGCCTTTCCCGACAAGGGCGACGTGGACCGGAACTACGTGCGCCTCCTCGAGACCCTGCTCGCCGAGGGGAATTATCCCGGCGTCGCCACCCACGACGAGAAGATCATCGCGCACGCGCGGAAGTTCGCGCAGCGGCAGGGCATCGGCAGCGAGCGCTTCGAGTTCCAGATGCTCTACGGCGTGCGCCGCGACCTGCAGGAGGAATTGCGCCGCACCGGGCACCGCATGCGCGTCTACATCCCCTTCGGCACCCAGTGGTATCCCTACCTGATGCGGCGCCTCGCCGAGCGTCCCGCCAACATCGCGTTCATGATGGGCAGCATCGCCCGGGAGACGGTCGGAGGCCGGTGAGCGAAGTCACCCTCGGCGGCTACATGGCCAGGCACGAGCGGGCCGCGGCCTTCGGCGGCAGCGACGGCCAGGCCTACTCGGTCGGGATCTATGTGGACGAGGAGCCCGACGCGCGAGGGCGGTACGGCGCGGCGCTGCTGTTCGTGCGCTGGTCGCCGGGCGGCGACCGCCCCGTGGGCCACGTGGAGACGCCCGCGCTTGCCTGGGGAGTGACGCCTGCCGAAGCGGAGGAGCGCATCAAGGCGCTCTCGCTCTACGACGTGAAGGCCGCACTCGACGACGCGATCGCCGCGGCGCCGGGCGAGTGGTGAGCGGCCCCGTCACCGGCACGGTGCTCGAGCGCGACGGCGCCGCCTATCGCGTGCTGACCCCGGCGGGCGAAGTGCAGGCGGTCCTCCGCGGCAAGGCCAAGCGCGATGCCGGCAAGGTCGTCGTCGGCGACCTCGTGCACCTCGAGCCCGAGCCGGGCGGAACGCTCTACGGCATCGTCGGCACCGGGGAGCGCCGGACGCTGCTCGAGCGCCGGGTGCCCGAGGGCCGCGGCGCGCGTCCCGTGGCCGCCAACATCGACGAAGTCTTCGTGGTGACCGCCGTCGTCGATCCCGCCCCCATCCCCCAGCTCCTCGACCGGCTCCTCGTCGTCGCCGAAGTGAACTCGATCCCCGCCGCCGTGGTCATCAACAAGGTCGAGCTGGCCCCCTCCGGCCCGCTCGCGGCGCGGTTCCGGAGGGCCGGCTACCGGGTCTTCGAGACCAGTGCGAAGACTGGCATCGGAGTTGCCGAGTTCGCCGGGGCTCTCAGCGGACATACGGCGGTGGTGACCGGCCCCTCGGGGGCCGGCAAGTCGAGCCTGCTCAACGCGGTGCAGCCCGGCCTGGGGCTCCGGGTGGGGGAGATCAGCCGGAAGGTGCGGCGTGGGACCAACACCACAGTCGCCGCGGTGATGATCCCACTCGAGCGCGGCGGCTACCTGGTCGATACGCCGGGCTTCAGCGAAGTCGGCCTCTGGGGTGTCGAGCCCCGGGAGCTGGCATCCTGCTTCCCCGAGATGCGGCCGTTCATCGGCGAGTGCCGCTTCGGCGACTGCCGCCACGTGAGCGAGCCCAGGTGCGCCGTGCGCGGGGCCGTCGAACGGGGCGAGATCGCGCCCGACCGCCACCAGAGCTACGTGGTCCTGCTGGGCGAGCTGGACGCCGAGCCGAAGGCGTGGGAGTGATCGTGGCGGACTGAACCGGGAGGAGCATGCGCTTCGCGGAGCGGAGGAGGTTGCGGCGGGCCGGGCGCCCGCACGTGCTGCTGCTGGTGGCCCAGCCCTCCGCGCTCGGCGCGGCGCGGCTGCCGCGGCTGCTGCACGACTCGGGCTGCCGCGTCACCCTCTTCGCCGTGCGCCACGCCGTCGCCGCCCGCGCCGGCTGCCTCGACCAGCACATCGCCGCTCCGGTGCCGCGCGAGGACTACTTCGCCGCGCTGGGTGCGCATCTCGGGCGCGAGGGCGTCCGCTACGACTGGGTCCTGCCCGCCACCGACGCCGACGTGCGCGGCCTCTACGCTCGCCGCACCGAGCCCTGGGCCGCGCGCTGCTGTCCCGCCGACCCCGCCTCGCCCGACGCCGAAGCCGTCTTCTCCAAGGCCGCCTTCGGGCGCGTGATGGAACGCCTCGGCGTGCCGGTGCCGCGCGCCCGCACCGCGGATGCGCTCGACACCGCACTGGCCGCCGCGCGGGAGATCGGCTTCCCGCTCATCCTCAAGCCGCTGGCGGGCTCGGCCGGCGCCGGCACCACGCGCGTCGCGGACGAGGCGGAGCTCCGCCGCGCCTTCGCCGGCGTGGCCGAGCACGGGAGCGTGCTGGTGCAGCGGTTCATCGAAGGAATGGTCGGGTCGGTGCAGGTGGTGTTCAACCGCGGGGAGGTCAGGGCCTGGGTGTCGTCCTACAAGCTGCTCACCTGGCCCGGCCCGTATTCGCCGTCGTCATGCCGGCTCTTCCGCGCCATCCCGGCGCTCGAGCCGCACCTCGCGCGGATCGGCGCGGAGTTCCGGCTGCACGGCCTGATGGGGCTCGATTTCATGGAGGACGCGGCGACGGGCGAGGTCTCGTTCCTCGAGCTCAACCCGCGGCCCGGTGCCATCGCCCACACCTGCCGCGTGGCCGGCGCCGACGTGCGGGGGCCGGTCCACGACCTGGCGTCCGGAGCGCCGGGTGCAGGCATCGTGCGCCAGTCCCCCGGAGACCTGGTGCTGCCGCTCTTTCCCCAGGACCTGCTGCGCGGCTTCCGCGAGGCCGACTGGCTCTCGCTCTCGCGCTGGCTCTGGACCCCCGATGAATGGCGCGACGTGCCCTGGCGCGAGCCCCGGCTGCTCGCGCGCCACCTGCTCATCCTGGCGCAGCATGCCCGGTGGGAGCTGGGGCGGGTGGTGCTGGGGACGCCCCCTTCCGCGCCCACCGGCCGGCATCCCGCGTCTCCACCTTCGCCATCATCCGGTCGAATGCTTCCTGCAGGTCGATTCCCTCGCGGTTCGCCAGGCAGATGAGCACGAAGAGGATGTCGGCCATCTCCATGGCCATGTCCCCTTCGGGCTCCTCGGGCTTGCGGGTCTTCTGGCCGAAGCGGTGGTTCAGCTCGCGGGCCAGCTCGCCCACCTCCTCGGTGAGGCGCGCCAGGTTGGTCAGCGGATCGAAGTAGCCGGCCTCGAACTGGGCGATCCAGGCGTCCACCCGGCGCTGCATCTGCTCCATGGTCAGCTCGGCGCTCCCACGTAGCTGGCGTCGCGGTCGGCCGCCTCGGTGGCGGTCCTGGTGAGGGCCGCGATCGTGGCGCGCATGAAGGCGGGGAGGTCGGCCGGCGTGCGGGACGAGATGAGGTTCCCGTCCACCACCACCGCACTGTCCTCCCAGATGAGGCCCGCATTCTCGAGGTCGTCCCGGATGGCGCCGACGCTGGTGCCGCGGCGCCCCCGCACGATCTTCGCCGAGATCGGCACCCAGCCCGCGTGGCAGATGAAGGCCACGGGCTTGCCGGCCTCGAAGATCTCGCGGGTCAGCTCGAGCACCTTCGCCGAGCGCCGGAGCTTGTCCGGGGCGAATCCGCCGGGAATGACGAGGCCGTCGAAGTCCCCGGCGTCGATCTCCTCCACGGTCACGTCGGGCGTCGAGGGGTAGCCGTGCTTGCCGTGCACCGTCTCCCGGGTGAGCCCCGCGACCACCGTGCGCGCGCCCTCCTCCTCGAGGCGCACCTTGGGATACCAGAGCTCCAGGTCCTCGTACTGCGGCCCGGTGAAGAGAAGGATGGTCTTTCCGGTGAGTCCACTCATGCGCTCCTCCGTGCTGCGCATCCCGGAGCCGTCCGGGTGCTCGTCAGTCCCGCCTCCAGGGTGTATAATAGTGATGGCTCCGCCGACCGCCCCCTCTCCGCCCCGACACGCTGCCGCCATGCGCTCCCGCGACCGCATTCTGGCCAATCTCGAGACGATCTACCGCGAGTCCTACGACCGCGCGCGCACCGGCGGCCAGGACGCGCGCATGGCCGAGCTCGACTGGGCGTACATGCGTGACCAGCTCATGCTCGAGATCCTGCTCGATATCCGCGACCTTTTTTCCGTCGCGCCCGCCGCCCAGACCGGCGGCACCGCGCTGGAGAAGCTCGAAGCCATCCGCCGTCTCACCAAGCTGCGCTGAAAGGCCCCCCAATGACGCTCCGCTTCGCGCGCGCCCTCCTGATCCTCGCCGCCGCCGGCTGCGGCGGCGCCGGCCAGGACCGGGACATCTCCCCGCCGCCGGCCGCCGATCTCGTCGTCTTCGGGCGCGTCTGGACCGGGGACTCGGCGGCGCCGTGGGCCGGCGCCGTGGCCGTGACGGGCGATACGATCGTGGCGGTGGGGGACAGCGCGACGATCGGGGCCTTCGTCGGGCCCTCCACGCGGGTGCTCGACAACGGCACCGCGCTGGTGACGCCCGGGTTCATGGACGGCCACGCCCACTTCTCGAGTGGCGGCTTCCAGCTCGCGAGCGTGGACCTGCGCGACGCGAACACGCCGCAGGAGTTCGTGGCGCGGCTCAAGGCGTTCGCCGCCACCCGGAAGCCGGGTGAGTGGATCACCGGCGGCGACTGGGACCACGAGCGCTGGCTCGGCGCACCGCTGCCGACCCGCGACTGGATCGACTCGGTCACGCCGCGCAATCCCGTCTTCGTGAGCCGGCTCGACGGCCACATGGCGCTCGCGAACAGCGTGGCGCTCCGCGAGGCCCGCATCACCGACCGCACCGCCGACATCCCGGGCGGCACCATCGTGCGCAGCGCCGACGGCCGGGTGACCGGGATCCTCAAGGACGAAGCGCAGAACCCGGTGTACGCGGCGATGCCCGCCCCCACGGCCGAGCAGGCCGATTCCGCCATCGCGCGCGCCACCGAGTGGGCGGCGTCGAAGGGCGTCGTGGCGGTGTCGTCGGTCTCCGCGCCCTGGTACGAGCTGGCGGCGCTCAACCGTGCGCGGGCGGCCGGCACGCTGCGTACCCGCGTCGCGGTCTATCCCTCGCTCGGCGACTGGCGCCGGGTCGCCGACTCGGCGCGCGCGGACCCGGGCGACGACTGGGTCCGCATCGGCGGAGTCAAGGGCTATGTGGACGGGTCGCTGGGCAGCGGCACGGCCCTCTTCTTCGAGCCGTACAGCGACGACCCCAACACGATGGGGCTGCTGGTGACCCCGGAGGACTCGCTCCGCGCCTGGATCGGCGGCGCCGACTCGGCGGGGCTCCAGGTGGTGGTCCACGCCATCGGCGAGCGGGCCAACGCGCTGCTGCTGGACATCTACGACAGCGTGGCCAAGGCCCACGGTGCGCGCGACCGCCGCTTCCGCATCGAGCACGCCCAGCACCTCCGGCCGGAGGACGTCGCCCGCTTCCGGTCCGCCGGCGTCATCGCGTCCATGCAGCCCTATCACGCCGCCGACGACGGGCGGTGGGCGGGCAAGCGCCTCGGGCCCGAGCGGGTGAAGCACAGCTACGTCTTCCGCTCGCTGCTCGACGCCGGCGTGCCGCTCGCCTTCGGGTCCGACTGGACCGTCGCGCCGATCGACCCGCTGCTCGGGCTCACGGCGGCCGTCACCCGGCGCACCCTCGACGGGAAGAACCCGGGCGGCTGGATCCCCGAGCAGAAGATCACCCTGGACGAGGCGCTCCGGGCCTACACGGTGGGGAACGCGCAGGCCGTGTTCGCCGAGCGCGCCCGGGGCCGGCTCAAGGCGGGCTACAAGGCCGATATCGTCCTGCTGGACCGGGACATCACCACGATCCGGCCGGAGGACATCGGCAGCGCGGGGGTGAGTGCCACGATCGTCGGCGGGAAGGTCGTCTTCGAGGCGCAGAAGGCGGCGGACGCGCCCGACGCGGCGACACTGGATTCGGCTTCCGGCGGGCGGTGAACCGTCCTACCTTTCCCGGACGGATCTCCGCCCCGGCCTCCGTCCTCTGACCCGCGAATCCATGGCCACACGTACCCCGGGCCGCTCCAGGGCCGCCCCCTCCACCAAGCTCGACAAGGGCGATCTCCTGGAGCTCTACCGGATCATGCTGCTCTCGCGGCGGATCGACGACAAGGAGATCCAGCTCAAGCGGCAGAACCGCATCTTCTTCCAGATTTCCGGCGCCGGGCACGAGGCCGTCCTGGCGGCGGCCTCGCGCACCTTCCGCCCCGCCCACGACTGGTTCTACACCTACTATCGCGACCGCGCCCTCTGCCTCGGCCTCGGCATGACGGCCACCGAGCAGCTGCTGAGCGCCGTCGCGGCGGCCGACGACCCCAACTCGGGCGGCCGCCAGATGCCGTCGCACTGGGGGCACAAGGACCTCAACATCG
>CAMLLJ010000034.1 GCA_946480845.1 uncultured Gemmatimonadota bacterium | reverse complement strand
AGGCCACCGAGTGCGACTTGTTGAACCCGTAGCGGCCGAAGGTCTCGATCTGGGCTGCCAGTTCCTCGGCCAGCTTCTTCGGGTGGCCCTGGGCAACTGCGCGCTCGACGAACCTGCCCAGTTCCTTCCGGATCAGCTCGGCGTCCTTCTTGCCCACGGCCTTCCGCAGCACGTCCGCCTCGGCCAGCGAGAAGCCCGCCAGAACGTTGGCGATCCGCATCACCTGTTCCTGGTAGGTGATGACGCCGTAGGTGGGCTCCAGCACCTCCTCGAGGAGCGGGTGCGGGTACGCCACCTTCTCGAGCCCGAGCTTCCGCCGGATGAAGACGGTGTGCATGCCCGCGTCGAGCGGGCCGGGGCGGAGCAGCGCGTTGGAGGCGACCAGGTCGTCGAAGCGGTCGCACCGCATGGCCCGGAGCGTCTCGGTGGCGAGCGGCGACTCGAACTGGAAGACGCCCGCCGTGCGGCCCTGCCTGAGGATCTCGTACACCCTGGGGTCGTCGAGCGGCAGGGCGTCCATGTCGAGCGCGACGCCGTGCCGCTGCGCGATCATGGCCACCGCATCGTGAATTACGGTGAGCGTCTTGAGGCCGAGCATGTCCATCTTGAGCATGCCGACCTTCTCCAGCGGCCCCATCTCGAACTGGGTGATGATCGAGTCCTCGCCGCCGTTCCCCGCGCCGGCCCCCTTGGTCGGCGCCGTGCACACGGGGACGTACTCCGCGAGCGGCCCCGGGGCGATCACGATGCCGGCGGCGTGCACCGACATGTGCCGGCTGATCCCCTCGATGCGCGAGCTGAGCTCCACCAGGCGCTGGTAGGAGGGGTTGGTGCGCACCGCGTCGCGCAGCTCGTCCACCTTCTTCACGGCCTCGGGGATGGACAGGCTGTATGCCGGCCCCGAGGGCACCAGCTTGGTCAGCTTGTCCGCCTCGCCCGGGGGAATGCGCAGCACCCGGGCCACGTCCTTCATGGCGGCGCGGGCCTTCATGGTGCCAAAGGTGACGATCTGTCCCACGCTGTCGCGGCCGTAGCGCTCGCGCACGTACTCGATCACCTCGCCCCGGCGCTCGAAGCAGAAGTCGATGTCGATGTCGGGCATCGACACGCGCTCGGGGTTGAGGAAGCGCTCGAAGAGGAGGTCGAACCGGAGCGGGCAGACGTTGGTGATCCCGAGCGCGTACGCCACGAGCGAGCCGGCCGCCGAGCCGCGGCCAGGCCCCACCGGGATCCCGCGCTCGCGAGCCGCGTGGATGAAGTCCTGGACGATCAGGAAGTACCCCGCATACCCCGCGCGGTTGATCACGCCCAGCTCGTACTCCATCCGCTCCGAGACCGCGGCGGGGAGGGGAGTCCCGTAGCGCCCGGCGGCGCCCGTCTCGGTCAGGTGGCGCAGCAGCGCCTCGTCGGTGGCGTACTCGGGCGGCTTGGGGAAGCTGGGCAGGTAGTAGCGCTTCTCGAAGTCGAACTCGCAGCGGTCGGCCACCACCTGGGTATTGGCCAGCGTCTCCAGGTGCTCCGGGAAGAGCGCGCGCATCTCCTGCTCGCTCTTCACGTACGACTCGGTGCCGGTGAAACGGAACCGCTTCGGGTCGTCGAGGTCGCTGCCCGTGCCGATCGCCAGCAGCACGTCGTGCGCCTCGGCGTCCTCCTTGCGGAGATAGTGCGCGTCGTTGGTGGCCACTACGCCGAGGCCCAGCTCGCGGCCCAGCTCGAGCATGCCGCGGGTGACGAGGTCCTCCTCGGCAATCCCGTGCTTCTGGATCTCGAGCCAGAAGTTGTCGCGGCCGAAGGTGGCGGCAAACCACTCCGCACTGCGCTTCGCGTCGTCGTAGCGGCCTTGGCGGAGGTGCAGCGCCACTTCCCCCGACAGGCAGGCGGCCAGGCACACGATGCCGTCCGAGTGGCGCTCCAGCACCTCGCGGTCGATCCGGGGGCGGCGGTAGAAGCCCTCGGTGTACCCGATCGAGGTCAGGCGCACGAGATTGCGGTAGCCCTCGCGGTTCCGGGCCAGCAGGACGAGATGGCTGTAGATGCCGGGCGCGCCGGGCTGCTTTTCCCGCGCCTGGCGGGGCCCGAAGGCCAGATAGGCCTCGAAGCCGAGGATGGGGCGGATCTTCTGGGCGCGGGCTTCCTCGTAGAACGACCAGGCGGCGTGCATGTTGCCGTGGTCGGTCACGGCCAGGCTGTCCATGCCCATCCGGCGCACGTGCCCCACCAGCTCGGGGAGCCGGTTGGCGCCGTCGAGAAGTGAGTATTCGCTATGGGTATGCAGGTGAACGAAGGACATGGCCCCTGTGCATGGAAATCCTGGCCGCGATCCGGCCGGCCTCTCGCCCGCTTCTTGCGCCATTCGCGGCGGCGCCGGGCGGACCCACCCTGGTGCAGGGTGTGACGCGCAGGGTACGATCGGACGTCTCCCGCTCGTCCGAGACGAGCCGGAAGCCTCGGTCACGGAGCAAGCTATTGGCGGTGCCGAAGATTGTCAAAAACCGTTGTCGTGTCTAGTCTTAATACACTCGGCCTCCTGTCAGGACGGAGGAATTGCGTGACCCGAAATCGCTCCGCTTCGACGCTGGCACTCCTCGGCCTGGCACTCGCCTGCGGAGGGGAACCGACCACTCCCGACCCGGGTGGCGGCCCGCCGCCTCCGGGCCCGCCCGCGCCCGGTCCGATCAGCGCCTGCAGCCAGTCCACCGAGGTGAGCCTCCAGGCCGGAGGACACGTCGTCGTCGATCCTGCCGCCAATTCGGGGTGCGTCCGCTTCCCGGCCGCCGATGCCGGCGGGGCGGAGTACCTGTACGTGGCCCTCGCCACCAACGGCCGTGAATCGCAGGCGGGCTCGTCGGTCGGCTATGAGATCCGGGGCACGCCCGTCGTCTCCGCATCGGTCGCGCCGCTGGCCGGGCAGCGGCTCGCGCCGGCGCTCGATCCGACGCTCGGGAAGTTCGGCGGCCCGAAGACGAAGGAGGCCTTCCACGCGCTGCTCCGCTCGCGCGAGCGGATGCTGTCGGCCTCGGCGCCGGTCCCGGCGTTCAATCGCGGGGTGACGGCGGTGGGGAGCGCGGTCGTCCCGCCCATCGTGGGCCACGAGCGGACCTTCAAGGTCTGCTCCACCAGCCAGTGCAGCGGCTTCGTGGACGTGACGGCCACGGCCCGGCACGTGGGGCCCAAGGGCGCCATCTACGTGGACAACACCGTGCCGCCGGGCGGCTACACGGTGGCCGACATCGCCCAGGTCGGGTCGCTCTTCGACAACTACCTCTATCCGATCGACACCACCTCGTTCGGGCGCGAGTCGGACCTCGACAACAACGGCGTCGTCGTCGTCCTCCTCACCGACCAGGTCAACGAGCTGAGCGGCGCCTGCAATTCACTCGGCAGCGTGATCCTCGGCTACTTCTTCGGCAACGACCTGCTGTCCGGGCAGAACGGCTCCAACGGCGGCGAGGTCTTCTACGGGCTGGTGCCCGATCCGAACGACGCCGACTGCACCATCAGCCGCGACTACGCCATTGACCTGCTCGCGCCGACGTTCATCCACGAGTTCCAGCACATGATCAGCTTCAACCAGCACGTGCTGGTGCGGGGCGGATTCTCCGAGGACACGTGGCTCAACGAGGGCCTGTCGCACTACGCGGAGGAGCTGGGCGGGCGCCAGATTCCCGACGCGGCCTGCACCGGCGGCGACTGCTTCACCCAGTTCGCCGGCGCCGACGCGCAGAATGCCTACGAGTACCTGACGAACGTCGAGGCGCACTTCCTCGTCGAGCCCATTCCCTCCTCGGGCACGCTCGAGGAGCGCGGGGCCAACTGGCTCTTCGTGCGCTGGCTGGTGGACCACTTCGGTGCCGACGCCACCGGCGCCGCCTTCACCCGCGCGCTGGTGGGCACCAACCGGCTCGGCACGGACAACGTCGCCGCGGTCACCGGCGTGCCGTTCAGCACGCTGGCCCCGGAGTGGCAGCTCGCCAACTTCCTCGACAACTTGCCCGGGTTCACGCCCGCGAGCCCGCGCCTGCAGTACGAGAGCTGGAACTTCCGGGCCACCTACGCCTCGTTCCACGAGCAGGCGCCCACCAGCTTCCCGCGTGAGTACCCGCTGGTGCCGGACAGCTCGCTGACCGGTGCCTTCGCGCGGACCGGCGTGCTCCGGGCCGGCTCCGGGCCGCACGTGCGCCTGGTGCGCCCCGCGCAGGGAGGGAGCGTCACCTTCCAGCTCACCGATGAGGCGCGGCGCGCCATCGGCGCGAGCGTCGCGGTGCCGCGCATCGGCATCGCCAGGATCCGTTGACGCGCGCCCGCGGTGCGGCGTAGGGTCCGCATGATCTTCCTCATCGCCGTCGGCGCGCTCGTCTTCGGGGCGGGGACGGCCTGGGTCGCCAGCGAGGATGTCCGCTACGTGACCCGCGCCGGGCTCGAGGAGACGCGCATCCTCGCCTCGGCGCGGCCCATCGAGGCGCTCATCGCCGATCCCTCCACGCCCGACAGGTTCCGCGGCGCACTTCGCCTGGTGCACGATGCGCGCGAGTACGCCGCCGCGACGGGCCTCGACGCGGGCGAGACCTACACCACCTTCACCGACGTCAAGCGCGATACCCTGCTGCTGGTGCTCCAGGCGGCGCCGCGCGACTGCCTCTGCCCCTACACCTGGAAATGGCCCATCGTGGGCGCGATGCCCTACAAGGGGTTCTTCGACGCCGGCGATGCGCAGAAGGCTGCCGACGGCCTGGCCCGGAAGGGCTACGACGTCCATCTCCGGCCTGCGGGCGCCTTCTCGACGCTGGGCTGGTTCAACGATCCGCTCCTCTCCACCGCGCTCACCCGCGACACGCTCGAGCTGGTGGCCACCGTCTTCCACGAGATCGCGCACAACTCGCTCTACGTGAAGAGCGCCACGCCCTTCAACGAGAGCTTCGCGCAGGTGGTGGGCTACCGCGCCGCCGAGGCGTTCTTCCGCGCCCGCGGCGACTCGGCCCGGGCACGGCGCGCCGCGGACCGGTTGGCCGACGAGATGGTGTTCGGTCGCTTCTACGCCGCCCTCACGGCGCGGCTGGAGGCGCTGTACGCCCTGGGGCTCGACTCTGCGGGCGTGGACTCCGGACGCGCCGAGGCCGGGCGCTGGATCAAGGAACAGCTCGAGGGGCCGGTCGCCGCCGAGCTGCGTACCTGGGACATCCCGCAGGTTCCCGATCGCCCCGTCAACAACGCGCGGCTGATCGGGTCGATGATCTACCGGACCCGGCTGGACCTGTTCGATGCCTGGTACCGGCGTTACGGCGCGGACGTCGGGCGCAGTGTGGCGGCGCTCAAGGAGCTGACGGAGGGCGCCGTGGGAGATGAGGCGTTCGAGCGGCTGGAGCGGGCGCTTGCGGCGCCGCCGGGGTGACAGCGGGGCATTCCGCGGAATACGAAAGCGCCCCGGCCGACCGGCCGGGGCGCTTCGCATTCAGTCGAGCGAACTAGCGGACGACCGCGCCAGCCGTATCGGGAGTCGGCTTGACGACGGAGTCCGGACGGACGACGGCGCCGGACTCGACGCCCTTGGGGGCGCCGGGCGCCGCGCTGGTGGTGTCCGACGGGGCCGCGGTGGTGCTGTCGGACGGGATCGAGGTGTCCGCCGGCGGGCACGGAACGTCGGGCTTCTTCTCCGGGCGATACACGCCGGCAGCTTCGGCCGCGCGATCCGCCGCGCGATCCGCCGCCGTGTCCGGCCTGGCCGGAACGGCCGCGACGTTGAGCGTATCACCGATGCGGGTGACGTTGGTGTCGCCCGGGGCGCGATTGGCCGGCACGCCCGCCGTCACCGGCACGCAGTTCTCCGGGGCGCCCATGGCGCGATAAGCCTTTGCGTCCTTGGCGTTTGCGTCATCCGGCTTCAGGGTGTCGGCGCGGACCTTTTCGGCCTTGCTGGTATCGCGCGACACGGGTGGCGTCACGTCCTGCGCAGCGGCGGGACGGCCGCCGGTGACGATGAGCCCGAGAGCCAGGGCACCGGAGGCGAGAGGGATTCTGAATCGCATGCAGCGTACCTCGAGTTGCGGTTGTACTGACGACCTCAGGCCGCCCCGAAGCGGGCGTCGGTCACGAAAGGGCGCAGTATACGCCGTCCGCCACCCTCGTTCTGTGCGTCACCTCACCAAATATCGTCGGATTTCGAGTCACCCTCACGCCGGGCCCCGTGCCGGTGTAACTTTTTTCGGCAGGCAGAACGCTGAACCTTCGACCGGGTGGACGCCGCCATGGACGCATCCTTCGTGAGCCGCGAGCAGACGCGCATGCTCGCCGAGCTGACCGAATTCCTTTCGATTCCGAGCGTGAGCGCGCTGCCGGCCCATGCGGCCGACTGCCGCCGCGCGGCCGTGTGGCTGATGGACGAGTTCCGCCGGCTCGGCTGTCCGGTGGTCAACCTGGTGGAGGGAGAAGGGCATCCGGTCGTGTGGGCCGAGAGCCCGCGCATGCCGGGGAAGCCGACGCTGCTCATCTACGGGCACTATGACGTCCAGCCGCCCGATCCGCTCGAGGAGTGGGAATCGCCGCCGTTCGACCCGACCGTCCGCGAGGGGCGGCTCTACGGCCGCGGCACCGCCGATGACAAGGGCCAGGTCTACTGCCTGCTCAAGGCGTACGAGGCGGCGCGCGATGCCGACGGCATGCCTCCGCTCAACGTGAATTTCCTCATCGAAGGGGAGGAAGAGTGCGGGGGACAGGTGCTGGGCGACCTGCTCCGCGTCGAGCCGGAGCGGACCCACGCCGACGCGGCGCTGGTGTGCGACGCGTCGTTCTACGCGCCGGGCATCCCCGCCGTATACACGGCGCTCCGGGGGATCTGCTATGCGGAGATCTCGGTCCGCACCCTCGACCGTGACCTGCACTCCGGCTCGTACGGCGGCGTCGCGCCCAACGCGCTGGAGACGCTGGTCCGTATCCTGAGCGAGCTCAAGGACGAGGACGGCGAGATCCAGATGCCCAAGCTCTACAAGGCCGTCGAGGAGCCGGCCAAGTCGGAGCGGAAGGCGTGGAAGCGGCTGCCGTTCGACGAGCAGGCGTTCCTGGAGAAGGAAGTGACCGGCCGGGCGCTGACCGGGCTCGAGGACTACTCCGTGCTGGAGCGGCTCTGGGCGCTGCCGACGCTCGAGATCCATGGCATCCGCGGCGGCTTCGTGGGGGAGGGGGCCAAGACCGTCATTCCCGCGGCGGCGACCGCCAAGGTCAGTCTCCGGCTGGTTCCCGGGCTCACCTTCGAGAAGACGGCACGCTGGCTCACCAAGGCGGTCGCGAAGCTCGCGCCCAAATGGGCGGATGTCGAAGTGACGATCCTGCACGGGTCCGATCCGGTGCAGGTGGACATCTCCGATCCCGTCTTCGACGTGCTCGACCAGGCGTTCGAGGAGAAGACGGGAAGCCCGGCGGTGACGGTGCGCTCGGGCGGCTCGATCCCGATCGTGAAGGAGCTGGGGCAGGGCGGCGCGCCGGTGATCCTCACCGGCATCGGCCTGCCGGACGACGGGCTGCACTCGCCGAATGAGAAGCTCGACCTGCAGCAGCTCTGGGACGGGATCGAGATCTTCGGGAGGTTCTTCGAGCTGATGGCGGGGCAGGCGCCGCGCGCGGCCGAAGAGGATGAGGACGAAGCGGAGGAGGCGGGCCCGGAAGGAGAGGACGAAACTGCGGACCGCGAGACGCTCGAGGTCTGACCAGCGCAGGGAAGCCCGGGTGCTGCCTCAGTCCTCCGGCGGCAGCACCGGGCGCGGGACCCCGCCCGAATACCTGGCCTCGGTGCGCGCGTGGAGCTCATCCACGCCGATCAGCGCCCGGGCCGATGCGATGATCCCCGCCACCACGTCATCCGCCCAGTACGGGTCCGGCTGCTCGCCGGCGGGCAGCTGGCGTCCGCAAGCCTCGAGATAGCGGATCGCCGTTTCGATCCACTCGCTCTGCGCCCCCGCCACCAGCGACCACGATCCGGTCGAGCGGAGCTCCATCTCGGCGAGGGCCTGCAGGTGCGCCTCGATGCCGGAGGTGACGGCCTTCGAGCGGAGCCGATCGGCAATCTCCGAGAGCACCGCGCGCCGCTCGGACTCCTGCGGCTCGGGGAGCGGCGCCAGGTAGTGCCGCTGGTCCGCTACCATCTCCGCCAGCCGGATGCAGACCGCGCGGATGGCCGGCTCGAGTGCTCCCGGGGCCTCTCGCGCCCAGCTCGCTGCGGCCCGCAGGATCTCGGCGATGCGCAGCTCCGCGAGCTGCGCCGGGTCCGGCCGTCGAGTTTCGTCTACCATGTACGGAGGATGGCAGGACGGGGGCGTGAATGCAACCGCGGATTTCCTAGCGCTCGCCGCGCCGCATGCGCACCGGATCGGGCCGCCCGAAGCGCTCTTCCTGCCACGGATCGCCCCGCATGTGATAACCCCCGCGCTCCCAGAAGCCCGGCCTGTCCTCCGCGAGCAGCTCGAGCCCGAGCACCCACTTCGCGCTCTTCCAGAAGTAGAGGTGCGGGACGAGAAGGCGCACCGGGCCGCCGTGCTCCGGTGTGAGCGGCTCGCCGTTCCAGGTGAGCGCCAGCAGGTTCGCGGGGCGGTCGAGATCCGCGAGCGGGAGATTGGTGGTGTACCCTGCCTCCGCGTGTACGAGGACGTAGCGCGCCGCCGCCTGCACGCCGGCGCGCTCGAGCAGCGCGCGCACCGGTACGCCGCCGAAGACGTTGTCGAGGCGGCTCCAGCGGGTCACGCAGTGGATGTCGCAGAGCGTCTCCTGGCGGGGCATCGCGAGGAGGTCCTGCCAGGAGAGCGCGAGCGGCCGGTCCACCAGGCCGCGTACGTCGAACCGCCACGCGGCGAGCGACACCGCCGGCACGCGGCCCGCGTGCAGCACCGGCCACTTCCGGGTCTCGATCTGTCCGGGGGGAACCCTGTCCGAAACGCGGCGGGCGTCCACCCGCTCCGGGCCGGTCACGGCCGGAGCTCCGCCCCGTCCGCATCCAGCGAATCGGCGTCGACCTCCACCGGGATGCGATCGAACCGCGCGGCAAACGCCGCCACCACGGCGGCGCGCGCCGAGTCGCGCAGCATCGCCGCATCGCGGCCCGGCAGCTCCGCCGCGACGCTGGTCATCACCACCTGGTCGATGCCGCACGGCACGATCCGGCCGAATGCCGACAGGTCGGTCGTCACGTTGAGCGCGAAGCCGTGCATCGTCACCCACTGCTTCACGTGGATGCCTATGCTCGCGATCTTCCTGCCGGCGGTCCAGACGCCGGTGAGCCCGGGGTTGCGCTCGGCCGGGATTCCGAGCACGGCGAGCGCATCGATCAGCGCGCCTTCCAGCTCGCGCATGTACCAGTGCAGGTCCTGCCGCTGCTGGGTGAGGTCGATGATCGGATAGCCGACGAGCTGGCCGGGGCCATGGAACGTCACGTCGCCGCCGCGCTCGACTTCGAAGACGGCCGCACCGCCCTTCTCGAGCTCGGCGGGGCTCACCGGGAGGCTCGTGGCCCGGGTGCCGCGGCCCAGGGTGTAGACGGGATCGTGCTCGACGAGGAGGAGGAGGTCCTGGGAGGTGTGGCCCGCCACGCGCCGCCGGCAGAGATCGCGCTGCAGCTCGAGGACCTCGCCATAGGCGCGCCGGCCCAGGTCGGCGACGCCGAGGGGCCCGGTCACCGCCGGCGGCCCAGCCAGAGGGCGAGGACGAGGCAGAGCCCGGCATACCCGAGGAGCCCGGGCTGCCCGAAGCGGTAATGCACCGGCGTCGCCAGCAGCGCGCCGACGAAGGTGGCGAAGGCCGCGATCAGGCAGAAGACGCCGCGGCGGAACGGGGACGCCATCGCGGCAAGCCGGACCCACGCGGTGCCGGCGGCGGCGGCCATCGCGGCGATCATGCCGCCCACGAGCACGAAAAAGGCGGGCCCCGCCGACGGTGTGTCGGTCGGGGCCGCGCCGGCGAGCAGCAGTCGGACCAGGGCCAGCACCAGCGCCGCCACGCCCACGCCGGCGAGCGTGGCGACGAGCATCGCGCGGATGGCGACGCGCACCAGGTCGACCGAAGGGTCGAGCGGATCACCGCCGATGCTGGTGAGCCGCGGGCCCGGTGCCGGCGCCGTCACGTGTGGATCACGCGGCCCATCGAATCGAGGCATGCCTCGGCCACCGCCTCGCTGAGCGTGGGGTGCGCGTGGACGGCCAGGTCCACTTCCTCGACCGTGAACTCGTTCTCCCGCGCTACGCCCAGCTCGTGGATCATCTCCGAGGCGTGGCTGGCCACGATGTGCGCGCCGAGGATCTCGCCGTACTGCTTGCCGCGGATGATCTTGACGAAGCCCTCGGTCTCGTTGGAGGCGCGGGCGCGCCCATTGGCGCTGAAGGGGAACCTGCCGACCTGGTAGTCGAGCTTCTTCTCCTTGCACTGCTCCTCGGTGAGCCCGATGCTGGCGACCTCCGGGTGGCAGTAGGTGACGCTCGGCACGTTGTCGTACTTGATCTCCGGCGGCTTGTGCCCGGCGATGATCTCGGCCACGTGCACGCCTTCGCGGCTCCCCTTGTGGGCGAGCATGGGCGGGCCGGCGACATCGCCGATGCAGTAGACGCCCGGTGCCGTGGTCTCCAGCGTGGCCAGGTTCACCTTGACGAAGCCGCGGTCGGTGAGCTCGACGCCCGATTCCTTGAAACCCATCTCCTCGGTATTGACGGCGCGGCCGGCGGCCATCAGCACCTTCTCGGCCTCGACGGTCTTCTTCTCGCCGCCGGCCTCGATCTCCAGCGTCACCTTGTCCTTGCCCACGGTCGCCTTGTTGACCTTGGCGCCCGCCAGGACATCGATGCCGCGCTTCTTGTAGCTCTTGGCGATGACGTCGGAGCTCTCCGCGTCCTCGAGCGGCAGGATACGGGGCAGCGCCTCGATCAGCGTGACCTTGGAGCCGAAGGCATTGAAGATGTCGGCGAACTCCGAGCCCACCGCGCCGGCGCCCACGATGGCGAGCGACTTCGGCGCCTGCTCGAGGAAGAGCGCCTCGTCCGAGCTGATCACCGTCGTCTTGTTGATCTCGAGCCCGATCTGCGGGATCCCCTTCACCCGCGACCCGGTGGCGATGACCACCGCCTTCTTCGCCTCGTGCACCTCGGCGCCGACCTTGACCTTCTTCCCGGGCTGGAGCACGCCGGTGCCCTTGAGCACCGTGATCTTGTTCTTCTTCATCAGGAACTCCGCACCCCTGGAGTTCTGGTCGGCGACCTTGCGCGAGCGCTTCATGGCCACGCCGTAATCGGTCTTGACCGCGCCCACCTCGATTCCCAGCTCCTTCGCCTCGTTGGCGATGAGCTTCGCCGCGTAGGCGCTGTGCAGGAGCGCCTTGGTGGGAATGCAGCCGATGTTCACGCAGACGCCGCCGAGCTTGTCCTTCTCCACCACGGCGGTGGAGAGCCCGAGCTGCGCGGCGCGGATCGCGCACACATACCCGGCCGGCCCGCCTCCGATGACGATGACGTCGAATTGGGACACTGGTTACCTGTGAGTGAAGGGACTAGGGGTCATGGCTCGGGGTCCCTGCCTACCAGACCATCGCCATCGGGTTCTCCAGCATCGCCTTCAGGGTCTTGAGGAAGACGGCCCCCGTGGCGCCGTCGATGACGCGGTGGTCGCACGACATCGTGATGCGCATGCGGCGGCGGATGCTGACGGCGCCGTCGTGGACCACCGGCTGCTCGGCCATGCGCCCGATGGCGAGGATGCCGGCCTCGGGCGGGTTGATGATGGCGGTGAACTCGCTGATGTCCAGCATGCCGAGGTTGGAGACGCTGAAGGTGGCGCCGGTGTATTCCTCGGGCTTGAGCCGGCGGTCGCGTGCGCGGCCGGCCAGGTCCTTCGCTTCGGCGGAGATCTGCCGGAGCGACTTCTGGTCGGCGTGGCGGATGACCGGGGTGATGAGGCCGTCCTCGATGGCCACCGCCATGCCGATGTGGACCTCGTTCCAGTAGCGGATGTGGTCGTCCTGCCACCAGGCATTGCACGCCGGGTGCTGCTTCAGGGCGAGCGCGACGGCCTTGATGGTGATGTCGTTGAACGACACCTTGCCCTCGCCGAGGGCGTTGAGTCCCTCGCGCGCGTCGGCCACGCGCTCCATGTCGATTTCGGAGGTGAGGAAGAACGTAGGGATCGGGCCGAGCGACTGGGCGAGCCGCTTCGCGATCGTCTTCCGGATCTGCGTCAGCGGCACGTCGGCGAAGGGCTCGCCGGCGGGCACGGGCTGGAAGGCGGGCACCTGCGGCGCAGCCTTCGCTCCGGCGGCGGCGGGCTGGGCCGGGGCCTCAGCCGCGGCCGGGGCCGACGTGGCGCCCGCAAGGTCGCGCTGGACGATCCTGCCCGCCGGGCCGGATCCGGTCACCGAGTGCAGGTCCACGCCGCGCTCAGCGGCGATCTTCCGCGCGAGCGGGGAGGCCTTTACGCGATCCCCGGCTGCGGGTGGCGCCGACGTCGGTGCCCGGCCTGAGGCCGGTGCCGACGCTCCGGACTTTGGCGCCGGGGCCGCGGGGGCCGTGGCCGCAGGTGCCGTGGCCGCTGCCGGTGCGGGCCCGCCCTCGGGAGCGCTCGCGCCCGTTTCACCTTCGTCGTCCGCTTCCGTGCCCGCAG
The DNA here is from genome assembly GCA_946480845.1 of uncultured Gemmatimonadota bacterium. The sequence continues at coordinate 2,706 of CAMLLJ010000034.1, read as the reverse complement.
GGGCAGGCTCGGACGCGGCTGGCTTCTCCGCGGCCGGCTTGGCCGCCGGCTTCTCCGGGGCCGCGCTCGCGCCGTTCACCGATTCGCCCTTCTCGCCGATCAGCGCCACCAGCTCCGACACCGGCACCGTGGCGCCGGCGGGCACGACCTGCTTGAGCAGCGTCCCCGCCGCCCGCGCCACCAGCTCCATGATGGCCTTGTCGGTCTCCACCTCGGCGATCACGTCTCCCACCGCAACCGCCTCGCCCTCCTGCTTCTTCCATTCGACGAGGCGCCCTTCCTCCATCGTGGGCGAGAGCGCCTCCATCACGACCTTCGTAGCCATGCGGACGTCCTGTTAGAGGCCGGTCAGTCCCGGTAGAGGACCTTGTTCACCGCCGCGATCACCTTGGCCGGGTCGGCCTTCGCCGACTTCTCCAGCGCCTTGTTGTACGGCATCGGCACGTCGGCGCCGGTCACCCGGAGCACCGGCGCGTCCAGCTCGTCGAAGATCTCGCGCTGCACCGTGTCGACCACCTGCGCGCCGACGCCCGCGAACGGCCAGCCTTCCTCGACCACCACGCAGCGGTGCGTCTTCGCCACCGACGCGAGCACCGTCTCCGTATCGAGCGGGCGGATGGTGCGGAGGTCCACCACCTCGGCATCCACGCCGTCGGCGGCGAGCTGCTCGGCCGCCTTGAGCGCGATGGGCACTGCCTTCGCGTGCGAGACGATGGTCACGTCCCCGCCGGCGCGCTTGACGTCGGCCACGCCGAGGGGCGTCACCAGCTCGCCCTCGGGGACCTCGCCCTTCGTGTTGTAGAGCATCTCGCCCTCGATGAACACGACGGGATTGTCGTCCCGGATCGCGGCGGCCAGCAGGCCCTTGGCATCGGCGGGCGTGGCGGGCATGACGACCTTGAGCCCGGGCACGTGCGCATACCAGCTCTCGAACGACTGCGAGTGCTGCGCGGCGAGCTGCAGCGCCGCGCCGCCCGGCCCGCGGAAGACGATGGGGCAGCCGATCTGGCCGCCCGACATGTAGCGCACCTTGGCGGCGGCGTTCACGATCTGGTCGATGGCGAGGAGCGCGAAGTTCCAGGTCATCACCTCGACGATCGGGCGGAGCCCGACCATCGCGGCGCCGACGCCGATGCCCGTGAAGCCCAGCTCCGCGATCGGGGTGTCCACCACGCGCATCGGGCCGAACTCGTCGAGCAGCCCGCGGCTCACCTTGTAGGCGCCGTTGTATTCCGCGACCTCCTCGCCCATGAGGAAGACGTCGGGATCGCGCTGCATCTCCTGGCGCAGGGCCTGGTTCAGGGCGTCGCGATAGGTGATGACCGGCATCAGTCGGCCTCCGGCGCGTACACGTCGGTCCACAGCTCCTCCGGCGCGGGGTCGGGCGACTCCTCGGCGAACTTCACCGCATCGTCCACTTCCGCGAGCACCTCGTCGTTGAGGGCCTTGAGCCCGGCGTCGTCGAGCAGCCCGGCATCGCGCATCCGCCGCTCCAGGACCGCGATCGGGTCGCGCTGGCGGTATTCCTCGACCTCCTCCTTGGTGCGGTAGGTGCCGTGCGCCGCGTCGGACATCGAGTGGCCGACGTACCGGTAGGTGCGGATCTCCAGCAGCGACGGCTGCGACTCGCTCCGCGCCCGCTCGACGGCCGTGTCGGTGGCCGCCTTGACCTTGTCCACGTCCTGCCCGTCCACCACCACCCCCGGCATGTTGTACGAAGCCGCGCGCTCGTAGAGGTCGGTGATGGCGCTCGCCCGGCCCACCGCGGTGCCCATGCCGTAGCCGTTGTTCTCGATGACGAAGACGACCGGCAGCTTCCAGAGCCCGGCCATGTTGAGCGTCTCGTGGAAGGCGCCGATGTTGGCCGCCGCCTCGCCGAAGTAGCAGAGCGAGACCTGGTCGGTGCCGCGGTACTTGGCCGCGAAGGCGAAGCCGGCGCCGAGCGGAATCTGGCCGCCCACGATGCCGTGCCCGCCCATGAAGTTGAGCCGGGTGTCGAAGAGGTGCATCGAGCCGCCCTTGCCCTTCGAGCAGCCCGTGGCCTTGCCGTAGAGCTCCGCCATGATGCTCCGCGCCGACATGCCGCGCGCCAGCGCCTGCCCGTGCTCCCGGTACGCGCTCACCACATAGTCGTCAGGGCGCAGCGCGGCGAGGGTACCCACCGCCAGCGCTTCCTGCCCGATGTAGAGGTGGCAGAATCCGCCGATCTTGCCCAGGCTGTACGCCTCGCCGGCCTTCTCCTCGAAATGGCGGATGAGGAGCATCTGGCGGAGCCATGACCGGTACCGCTCCGCGGTCGCCTTGTCGGCAACCGGGGGCCGCCCCGGCTTCGTTGCCGTGCCTGCCATCAGGGTTCGTTCCTTTGCAGTGCCGCAGCGAGGGGCTCGTCGCGCACTCCGGCGGAGCGCGCCTGTTCCCACGCATGGTAGGAGCTGCGGGTGAGGGGACTGGCCTGCACGTGGGTGAAGCCCAGGCGCATGCCGATGTCATGGAGCTCGGCGAACTCCTCCGGCGTGTAGTAGCGCACCACCGGCAGATGCCCGTCGGAGGGCCGGAGGTACTGGCCCAGGGTGAGGATGTTGACGTCGCTGCGCCGCAGGTCCCGCATGCAGACGAGGATCTCGTCCCACTCCTCGCCCATGCCCAGGATCATGCCGCTCTTGGTGAGCGCATCGGGCACCATGCGGCGCGCGTTGGCGAGCAGGC